>NZ_KV805810.1:0-497 GCF_001811625.1 Globicatella sp. HMSC072A10
AAAAATTCTAGCTTAATTTGACAATCAAAAATATAAGAAAGGTGCATAATTAATTGTTTGAACTTTTTCCTCGCTTTTATTTTGATTTTCTTTTGAAACTTGATCTTTTACTGGAGGATTATTGTCATTAATCGAAGCAACCTTAATTGGCGTTAACCAAAACATTAACAAACAAACGAACGAAAATAAACTAAAAAAAATAATATTCCTTTTCTTCATATCATAATCCTCCCCTTTATCTTATTATACCTTAATTTATAGCCGATATAAATAAGAATCAGAGTAAAACGATAAAATCAGTCTTTAGACCTAATGAAATTAATCCATACAAAAAATGATTGTCATCAGGACATCTACGATTATAATTTTACGACTATTTTTGGTTTTAATTGGTTTTTATAATTGATTCACGTACATAAAAATGAAAATAAAAAAACGAGTCAAAATGATAACATTCTGACCCGCTTTTAAAGGCTCTATGTCAAGTAGTGTTGGTA
>NZ_KV805811.1:0-21038 GCF_001811625.1 Globicatella sp. HMSC072A10
TAAATATCGAGCAATCACTTGATTGAATTTATGCTTTACTTCATTAAGACGCAGTTCGAGGCCACTCAACCACTGCACTTTGAATTAAACAGATATACCTGAACAGAATTTAAAAAGTTTTTGCCCACCCGTCCAAGCCTTACCGATTTAGTGTAAAGGAAGATATTTCAAAAATTTCATTATAGGTCAATCTCTTGCTTACCATACTAATCGTTCTTTACGCAATCACTAAATGGTTTCAGTCCAATAATTAATTAAATAATTATGTAGTTTTCATATCCTAGCCAAGATAGTAGTGCTTTAGAAGGAAAATACATTAAAAATGATAATACAAGATTAAAAATTAAGGTTGGCCAAAGTTGAGTCGCTAAAAATTCAGTTAATGTGATAATAGTATAGCCTACTTCTCGATAAAAAACGAAAACGATAAATTCTGTAATAGTTATCGCAACAATAAATAACATCATATGTAAAATAGTATTTTTAGGAAAATACTTTTTAGTCTTTAAGATTAGATAAGTCACAATAAAGTAAATTGAGGCATAAATACCCAAAATGGTTGTATTATAACTATCTGTTAAAAAGCCAAAAATTAAAGCATTAATCAAAATCGATTCATCACGAAAGTAAAAAGCAAAGAGTGTTAAAATATATAACGCCATATGCGAAACTATGGTCTGGTCATTTCCTAAAAAAGCAACCGGAAAGATTGCAGGTAAAGCTGAATCAATAATGATACTAAAAAATAAGAAAAAAGGTAAAAACCACTTTATTCTGCGATCACGATTAATTTTCACTTACATCACTCTGCCCTTCACGCATAATGACGGTCACAAATCGAATATCGGTCATTTCACCAGCCGGTACAATTTCAACCGTTTGGAATAAGCCATAATCATCCATACGCACATTGGCCACTTCACCTATTAATAGTGTTCTCGGAATGATACCGCCCAATCCCGATGTAATAACCATGTCTCCTTCTTTCACCTCTGCTTCAGGATCTACTTGAGTCATAATATAACGCTTCGTTTTGCGATCATAAGATGAAACAATTCCATTAGCTGAGCCGCTCTTAGATTGAATATTAGCTGAAACCATACCAGCATTTGATTTTTCAGAGGTTAATAATAAGACTTTGGAACTATTAGCGTTGACCTCAATAATCCGTCCAACTAATCCATTACCTGCCATAACGGCCATATTTTCTTTAACACCTTGGCTTGAACCAACATCAATCGTTAAAGTTTCCATCCATTGATCAGGGTTACGAGCAATTACTGTAGCATTTTGAACCGTAAATCCTCCTAAACTTTCGTTTAGTTTTAATTCTTTACGCATTGCTTCATTTTCAGCCTCTAAGTCTGCCACTCGCACTTGTAATTCATATACTTGATCAATTTTAGACTTTAATTGTTGATTTTCTTCAAAAGTATTGATTACTTTATCAACAGAATTGACGAATTTGACAACGACATTGACCGGTTCAGAAAATACTCGGCCCGTCCAAGATGCCGTATCATTTATCGCACTCGTGAAAATATTATTTGTTCCTTTGGTCATTGTATATGCAATTAATGACACCATCATAATCGTACTTAATAATATTCCGATTAATTTTTTATTATTCATCTACGATCCTCTTTCTCTACTCTTTTCAAGTTTAACGTCTATCACGTTCAGCTAATCGTGCTTGATTTTCCATTTCTTTGAGAAGTCTTCCGGCACCTACGACTACTGTATCCAATGGTACCTGTACTAAATGAACTGGAATACCAATCTCTCTTTGAATCCTTTCAGGTAAACGACGTAAAAGTGAACCACCACCGGTTATCACAATCCCCGATTCCAATACATCCACCGCTAATTCAGGTGGTGTTTCTTCTAAAACTTGTTTAATCGCGGTAATAATAGGATTAATCACTTCATCGATTGCTTCGGCAATGACATTCGCGCGTACAATTTTTTCTTCAGGTAGACCGGTCGCTATATTGCGTCCTTTAATCACTCGATGATCTTTTTCATCATCTTTGGTAAAATTCGCATTACCAATGGCTAATTTTATTTCTTCAGCTGTCTGCATGCCGATAACTAATTGATAACGATCACGAACATAATCTAAAATAGCCTCGTTCATTTTATGACCACCATAGACAATGGCGTTACCTTTAACGATCTCGCCATAAGAAATAACGGCAATATCCGTCGTTCCACCACCAATATCTACTACCATTTTACCACGTGGCTCATAGATAGATAAATTGGCACCTAAAGCCGCAGCGAAGGGTTCATCCACTATCAAAGCTTTTCGTATTCCAATATCTTTTATCGCATCAATCACTGCGCGACGTTCTACTTTAGTAATGTTACTTGGAACACAAATAACAACATCTGGTCCAGTAAATGAACGATGTATCGCTTTTTTTATGAAATGGGCCAACATTTGCTTAGTTAAAGAAAAATTAGCAATGACGCCATCCTTCATAGGACGAATGATTTCATAATTATCCGAGGTCCGTCCGACTAATTGTTCAGCTTCTTTACCAAATGCTACTGCTTCTTTTGTATCTTTCTTAATTGCAACAATAGAAGGCTCACGTAAGGCTATCCCTTTATTTTCAATATAGATTAACGTATTCGCTGTTCCTAAATCAATGCCAAGACGTTGTTTGCCAAAAAAAGCCATTGTAACCCTCCATTCATCTACTTTGCCAACAAGGCTTCTAGCTCGTTACATTATAACAAAATTTTTCTATAAAAACTACTTGAATTCATTGTATAAAAGAAAATATCAAAAAAAATTAAGAATTAAAAAGAGACTGAAACTCTTTCCTATTCTTAATGAAACATTGTATCTGATATAAGAATAGTGTTAAGTTTTCAGTCCCATAATGATTAAAAGTTCATTAATGTAATATAGTCATATCCTTTAATGTTTTCTTTACCATTTAATTCATCTAATTCAATTAAGAATGCACAGCCGGCTACAATACCGCCTAATTTTTCAACTAAATCAATGGTTGCTTTAATAGTCCCACCTGTAGCTAATAGGTCATCAGTAATTAATACACGTTGACCAGGTTTAATCGAGTCTTCATGAATTGTCAATACATTTTTCCCATATTCTAAAGAGTAGTCTACTTCAATCACTTTACGAGGTAATTTACCCTTTTTACGAATCGGAACAAAGCCAATTTCAAGTGCGTATGCCACTGGACAGCCTACGATAAACCCTCTTGCTTCTGGTCCAACCACGACATCCACTTCTAATTCTCTTGCATAGTCAACGATTTGTTGGGTTGCATAAGCAAAGGCTTTACCATCTGCCATTAACGGTGTAATATCTCTAAAAATAATACCTTCTGTAGGATAATTATCTACACGCGCAATATACTCTTTTAAATCCATTAATTTTTCCTCAATTCATTAATATATTGTTTTATCTGTTCGATTGTTTGATAGTTCAACAATTCTTCAGTTTTAAATGACTGCTCATACTGTTGGTACGCATTTGATTCTACTAAATCAACTTTGACATTTTGCTCTACGGGTAACGGTACTGTCAGTCCATCCTTCATTATAACAAACTTTACTTCAAAAAACACTTTAAAAATACATTTTAATTTGGTAACAGGTAAATTCATTTGTTGACTTAAAACTTGTATTGCTTTTAATAAGTCAAAACCATTTTTTTGACCTAAAATCCAACGATATACAGCAGCAAATTCTGCTCTTGATGGCAATCCAGCTAGCCATTTCGATTCTGTTAAATAAACACCTAGATCGACTAATTTGATTTTAGAATTCAGCATCAATTGATTGAATTGTTCCATATTGTTTGGATTTTCTATTAATGCAATATGCGATAAATCTAAATTTAATTCTTGATTATTGAGACATTCATCATAACTAATCATTGTGTTGGATGGATGAACTCGGTCTGCTAACCATTCTTTTAAATTAGGTTGCTGGTAAAAAAATACCGTGTTGCGATTTTTTAATAATGCGTCATTAAATTTACTAGAACGAAAATCACGAATCATAATCCCTTTGACTTTAACATCCAGTACTTGGATTTGTACTTGGCGATTCCCTTGCCATTCATTTATATCTAAATAACCGATTAATGAGAAAGTTTCATCTAAGTTAATTGGACTAAATAAATTCGCTTTGGAAAAACCTATCCCTTCAATACTAGTATCATCTTTATAAATCGAAAATTTAATATGTTGATGTTGATTACCTATGACTCTTTTTTGTTGTAGTTCCACATCATTAAAAGCAAATACTGGTTTAGGATTATCCATACCAAAAGGCGCTAATAATTGACATTCTTTAACAAACTCCTCAGTCGCTATTGTTAAAGGGAGTGCCATATCAACGTTTAAGGTTTTAGGTTGTTCGAAAACAGCTTGATAATCGGCCATTGTAGACAGCATGGCTGTTTTAAAATTTTCCCATTCATTTTCTAAAACAGTTAAGCCTGCTGCTTGGCTATGTCCTCCGAATTGAGCTAAATACGTTTTATTTTCAGTTAAACAGTCAAATAAATTAATCCCTTCAATTGATCGACCACTTCCACGAAAACGTTGTTCAGCTTGTTGATATTCAAAAATGATTGTTGGACGATGGTAGCGTTCAGTAATCTTACTCGCAACAATTCCTAAAACGCCTGCTGGCCAATTAGGCGCAGCCGCAATAATAATCGGTGGTAAAGTAGCATAGTGTTCAATTTGTTCCATGACTTGTTGGGTGATGTCATTAACAATCGCTTGTCTTTTTTTATTTTGTTCGTTCACTTTTTGAAGTAAGTGTTCAGCTTCAATATCATCGATTGTTTTTAGTAATTCTAGTGCAGGGGTTGGATCGCCTAAACGTCCCACCGCATTGAGTCTGGGTCCTACTACAAATCCAATCGTATCAGCATTAATTTTTCTTAAATCAACTGATTCTTCCACTAACATTTTTTCAAGACCAATCCGCAAGGTCTCACTCATTAGTTTTAAGCCACTCTTTACAATCGTTCGATTCTCATCCGTTAAAGAAACTAGGTCAGCGGCTGTCCCAATTGCCGCTAATTCCATACTATTAATCGGCAACTCTCCTAATAGAGCATGCGCCAATTTTAATGCTACCCCTGCACCACTTAATTCACCAAAAGGATAGTGACCTTCGGGATGACGTGGATGAATAATGGCATAAGCAGAGGGTAACGTTTCTTGTAGTTCATGGTGATCCGAAACAATCACATCGACTCCTTGACTCTGTGCATATTCAATCGCTTCAAAACCAGCCACCCCATTATCACAGGTTAAAATAACACGTACGCCTTCTTCAATAAATTGTTGATACCGCTCGATATTTGGACCATAGCCATCGATTAAACGATTGGGTAAATAATAAGTAAAATTTGCCCCTAATTCTTCTAATGCTTCTATTAAAATTAACGTACTTGTGATACCGTCCGCATCATAATCACCATAAATTAAAATTAATTCGCCTGCTGCAATTGCTTGATGTAATCGTTCAATCGCACGCTCCATTTGATAAAACAAAAACGGATCATGATAAAGTTGTGGTTCTGGATTTGTCGCTTCTAATATCTTATCCACTGAATCCAACCCACGATTGATACACAAACGAAGAAAAGCGGGAGAAAAATCTAATCCCGCTGCCTTCATTGTATCTAATTGTTCATCAATTTTCCCGTCTGTTACCGGTATTTGCCAATGATTTTCAATTAAACTCATTTTAACTCTCCATTATTCAGAAAACTTAGTGTCCTCTACTTGTAAAGTATTATTATTTTTTACTTTTAAATCATTAATTTGACTACGTAAATGAGAAATTTCTTTGTCTTTTGCTGCTAATTCTCTTAAATTCGTTTCTTTTAAAGTATTTAATTCTTTTACTGTAGCATTTTTAGATTTTTTCTGTCCTGAAATAGCTGAAAATGAAGTAATTAAACCAACAATGACTCCTACTAATAAACTTAATAAGATAACTAATACAAGCGGAACAGTAAATTTAGCAAAAAACAAGTCAATTGGAACAGTACTTGTATTTTGTAAAGCAAAAATCACCACTAAAATTAAGATAATGATCGAGACAATAAGTTTCCATTGATTTTTCATAATTTTCACTCCTATTTCAAATTAAAGATATTAAGGGCTAAGTAATCTCCTATATAAGGAAATATCTGATATAAATTGGCAGCTAAAGACATTGATAAAGGTAAATTAATTTCGCGTGTATATGGCTTTTGGGTCGCAACTTTAATAATTTTATCCGCTACTAATTCTGGTGTGATTGTAAATCTTTTGACCTTTTCGTAATAATCTCTTAAATTTTTATCGTAACTAAAAAATGGTGTCGCTACCGGCCCTGGATTAACAGTTGTGACAAAAACATTGGCTTGTTTAAGTTCTAAGCGCAAGGCATTCGCATAGCCAATAACCGCAAATTTAGTACTAGAATAAACACTGGAATTGGGTGTGGCCATTTTGCCTGCCATCGAACTCACAAAGAAAATGTGGCCGCTTTGTTGTTGTACCATTAATTGAGAGATTAAGGTAGTCAAATATATCATACCAAAAGTATTCACTTTAAACATCTCGTTAACTTCTTCATAACTAAATTCATTTGCTAGTTTAAATGTACCATATCCTGCACAATTTATTAAGTAATCTACCCTTTGATATTTACTTTTTATTTTTTGATAAGCATTTTCTAATTGGGTTTTATCACTGACATCGCATTTTACAACCAAGCTATCCGTATGATATTGGTGATATAACTGATGAGCTAAATTTTCTAAAGCTGATACATTACGCGCAATTAAAACTAAATGCGCACCTTGTTTTGCTGCTTTTATCGCGACCGCTTTACCAATCCCGCTGGAAGCACCGGTTATGACCATCACTTTACTGTTCATCTGGCATCTCCTTATGATTGCCTACTTCAACCTCAGTAAAATCATAGACAATTTGTGCTTGTGGAAAAACACTTTTAGCCTGCTTTTCTAATTTCTTAGCATCAGCCCCTAAATAACGTGCACTAATATGATTCATTAACAGTTTCTTTACTTGTGCCTCTTTTGCGACTTTCGCTGCTTGTATATTCGTTGAGTGAAAATGAGCATAAGCTAAATCCTTTTCTTGATCGACGTAAGTCGCTTCATGAATTAAGACATCCGCTCCCTTTGCCAAAGTCACTAAATTAGCACACGGACGCGTATCCCCTAAAATGGTCACAATTCGTCCTTTCTTTTCTTCTCCAAGAAAATCATTCCCATTTAAAATGGTTCCATCGGCAAGCGTTACGGTTTCACCTCGTTTTAATTGCCCAAATATAGGTCCATTGGGAATATTATAGGGCGCTAAACGATCGATGAGTAATTCTCCTTGTGAATCCGGTTCGACTATTCGAAATCCAAAGCTAATCACACCATGATTTAAAGGTAAGTAATCGATTTTCCACCCATTAGCTAGCTTTAATTGTCCTCCTTCATTATTTAATTCCACGAATTTAATTGGATAAGACAATTTGGATTTAGAGAAACGCAAAGAATTTTGAACGAATTGGCGAATACCTTGCGGACCATAAATCGTTAAGGGATCATTGTCTCCCCCTTGAAAGGAACGACTACTTAAAAAACCTGGAAGACCAAAAATATGATCACCATGCATATGAGTAATAAAAATATTGTTTATTTTTCTTGGTTTAATACTCGTTTGTAATATTTGATGTTGAGTGGCTTCCCCACAATCAAATAACCATATTTCATTGATTTCATCTAATAATTTTAATACTAATGAACTGACATTACGAGCTTTGGCTGGTACACCTGAACCCGTACCTAAAAATTGTATCTTCATCTAAAACTCCTAACTAAACGTTAATATGACAAACTTTATTGCTGACGATACAGTTCATTTGCCATTAATTTTGCTAACTCTAAACTTCCCGTTTCATTGGGATGAAATTCATCAAGTAACCAATCCGGATGAGTATTAGCAACACTCGCCCAATCGATTAATCTCACATTTCCATAACGTTGAGCTGCTTTAAATAATTCATTGTTGACTTGCTGTGTCCAAGCACGATTAGGACTGATTAAAACGAAATATATCATTCGATTTTCACCAATAGCCTCTATATAATCATCGAGTTGGCCTTTGGTAAAAGCGCCATTCGTCCCTAGTAATGTGATTACCGTTGGTGCTAGTTTATTTTTGGCTTTTAAGGCTTCGATATCACTAACACTGTTATATAATTGACGTCCTTCATTGGCATCTATCACTGCTTTAGGAAAAACATCAATTATCTGTTGTGCTGATGCTAAAAAGATCGAATCGCCTACAAATGTGACTTCGATGGCATTAGCATATAACTTCACTTCTTGTTCTAAGCCTTCAATATTGTTGATAACAATTTTAGGTCGTTCATTTGAATTAAGTGTTTGATTAACAATCGCTTCATTGTGTTTGAATGTTTCAGCTAATTCTTGCACGACTCCTGCTCTTGTTTGCGGTGCTAATAATATGCCGAATAGTCCGATAAAGAGTATTATTCCATATAAACCACTGAAAAATTTTACTTGTTTAAATTTACCCGGGTTATTTTTTAAAAATTTAAATTGGAATCTTGCTTTTCGTATATTAGAATCTTGTCCAAATGGTAAGACTATTTTACGACTTTCAATGAGATAATAAGCAAATTCAGCAAAAACAACCAACAAAAGACAGCCAACAAATATATGAACCGCATAACTTCGATTAACCTTTTTTAATAATTCTGGCATCACTAACACAATTGGATAAAACCATAAATAATAGGTATAACTTTTTTTACCTAAATAAACAAATGGTTTAAAACTAAAAAATTTATTTAACCAAGTATCTGGATATAAGGTAATAAAAATAACAATTAAAGATAAGAGTGTAAAGAGCGGTATACCAAAACGAAAAGCAAAAGGTTGCGTACCATACATATAACGTATCATCATCCACATCAGCCATAAAATAGCAATACCTAAACCATTTAACAGCCCTTTCGTTTGTGAATTGATTGCTTTCGGTTTTAAATTATACGGCATCGCTAAGCTGAGCACTCCACCTAATGTATAAGCAAATAATCGGGCTAAGGTATTAAAAAATATACTGGAATGTTCATGACCCGTAGTTTGTAAATACCACATTAGCACCATTGAAATTAAACTAACAATTGAAAGCATATTGATCGCAGTTGAGGTGCTTTTATGCCATTTATAGCAAGATTCAATTAAAAGCGGTGTTAATAATATGAGTTGTGCGTACATTGAACTATACCATAAATGAGCAAAAACACTTTGGTTAGCTGCTTGAGCAAAAAATGAGCTCCCTGTTATGATTTGATAAAAATTATTAACAAATAAAAGACTGCTCAATCCCATATTTCGTAAGTTCATATAGTTTTGGGGTGACATGAACATAATGAAAACGGTCATAAAAATCATCATAAATAACATAGGGAAGAACAATTTATCAAACCGTCGTCTTAAAAAGTTGCGATATTCCATTGGTTGTTCTAAAATGATTCGCTTTTTAAAAATACGAAAATTTAAGAAACCACCTATTAGGAAAAATAAATTAACGGCAACAAAGCCACCGGGAACCAAATGCTGCAGATAGTAATAGGCAATGATAATAACTAAAGAGAGACCTTTAAGTCCATCTAACACTTCTATTCGATTTTGATTCGACTTACCTATTTGCATATTGCTCACCATTAATCCATAAACTCGAATTGATAACCAGCTAAATCGACAATATCACCATTTTGGGCACCGTGTTGGCGTAAAGCTTCGTCTACTCCCATGGTACGTAGTTGGCGAGCGAAGCGCGCAATACTTTCATCATGAGCCATATTGGTCATCGCATACAGTTTTTCAATTTTTTCCCCGTATAAGCGCCAATATCCCTCACCAAGTTGTTCAATCATGAATGGTACATCTTCTTCTAATTGATAATGAACCGCTTCGATCACTTCTTCATCGAGTGGTACGAAGGTCGTTGTTTGAATCAATTCATATACTTTATTTAATAAAGGTTTAATGCCAGTTGTTTGCCAAGTACTAACTTCAAAGATAATTGGTAAATCTTGTTGTTGTTCTTGATAATAGCTAGCAATTTTTTCTTTAAAGACTTTAATGTTTTCTTGAGCCACTGGTTCATCCATTTTATTAGCTACAATCACCATTGGTCGTTCTAATAACTTAGCATTATATGCTTTTAATTCGTGCATAATGTCTAAGAAATCTTGATAAGGGTCACGACCATGTACGCCAGCCATATCAATCACATGAATTAATACTTTGGTACGTTCAATATGACGTAAAAAATTTATTCCTAAGCCGACACCTGCTGAAGCTCCTTCAATTAAACCAGGCATATCCGCTAAGACAAATTCTTTACCAATGCCTAAATTAACGACGCCTAAATTTGGTGTTAAGGTCGTAAATTGATAGTCTGCAATCTTCGGTTTGGCATTACTTACAACGGATAATAAAGTCGATTTTCCAACACTTGGATAGCCTACTAATCCCGCATCCGCAATCACCTTTAATTCCAAAGATAATGCCCGTTCTTCACCCGGTTCACCATTTTCAGCAATTGAAGGGGCCGGATTTTTATGAGTGGCAAAGCGAATATTTCCGCGTCCCCCTCGTCCGCCTTTGGCGACAATAACTTCTTGTCCATGGTCAACTAGATCAGCAATTAATTGCTCTGTTTCCACATCGCGTACAATCGTTCCGGGTGGTACTTTGACAATCAAATCTTCTGCACCCGCTCCATATTTACTTTTACTCATACCATTTTCACCATTGGCTGCTTTAAAATGACGATTATAACGGAAATCCATTAAAGTATGGAGTCCTTCATCTACTCGAAAAACAACGTCACCACCATGACCACCGTCACCACCAGCCGGTCCTCCATCTGGTACATACTTTTCCCTTCTAAAAGCAACCATGCCATCGCCACCTTTACCAGCTTTGACATTCACAACTGCTCTATCTAAAAACGTAGACATATTATCACTCCCTTTCTTTTAACAAGTTCTATTTTTAAAATTTACTAATTAATAAACGTGGATCTAAATAATCTAATACATATTGAGTTAAAGTTGTCATTGTCGCATATCGATTGGCCTTGATTTTTTCATCTTGATCATTGACCATGTTCTCTTCAAAATAATGGTCAATCGGTGCGACTAAGTGTTGTAAAGTATCTAATACATTCCCTAGGCCTAGTGATTGGGCTAAGCCAATCAAAGTTTTTTCAGATTCTGTTTGAGCTAAAGCTAAATCAAGATGAGTATTTTCTGCTTTGCTACCTAAATTAACCACTCGGCTGATTGCTTCAACGATAGCGCGATAGTTCTCTGGCTCATTGTCTTTTTTAGCTTGCAATGCTTTAGCCGTTTCAACCATTAATTTAAAGTTTAAGCCTTTAGAAGTTACCACAGCTTGAATAATATCAAAGTCTATTTGTTCTCGTTCTAAAGCAACTGACATTCTAGCATTAAAGAAATCAATAAGATGTTTTAGTAATTCATTATTACCTTTTACAACTGAATGATTTTCTAATATCGCTAATAAATCGATTTGCCAATCGGTTGATAATAATATTTCGACTACACCCATCGCTTGACGTCTTAATGCATAAGGGTCGTTTGAACCGGTTGGAATTAAATCGACACTAAAGTAATGAATTAAAGTATCTAATTTATCCGCTAATGTTAATAATTTGCTGGCGGTTGTCGTTGGTAATTGACCTCCACTTGATTTTGGTAAATATTGTTCACGAATCGCGATGGCAACTTGTTCATCGATACCGTAATGCGGTGCATACACATAACCAATTTCTCCTTGGAGCTCATCAAACTCGCCAACGGTTTGGGTCATCAAGTCATATTTATAAATTTTGGCTGCTTCAATAGCAGTGTTTGTTGTTGCTTGGTCGACTTGTACTGACTCAGCAATTAAAGGTATAAAAGCCGCTACTCGTTTTTGTTTATCAGCAAGGCTGCCTAATTTAAAATGTTCGTTAACAGATGCTAATTTATTTAAGTAAAATGCTAAATCTTGTTTTAAATCTTCTTCATAGAAGAATAAGGCATCCTCTAAACGAGCACGTAAGACTTTTTTATTACCTTTAATAACATTTTCTAGATGATCACTATTACCATTACGTACAGAAATAAATATCGGTAAAAGTTGATTTGCTTGGTTTAAAGCATAAAAATAACGTTGGTGATCCTTCATCGCAGTTATTAATACTTGTTCAGGTACTTTTAAATACTCTTCTTCAAACTCACCATAAAAAACAGTTGGCCATTCCACAATGGAAGTCACTTCCTCTAGTAAATCTTCATCAATTGGCACAATCCAATTCTTTTCATTTGCCAATGATTCAATTTGGCTTTTAATGATGGCCTGGCGTTCTGCAAAATCGGCTAATACAAATTCAGCTTTTAATTGTTCAACATAAGTGGCTGGACTCTTAATTGACACTTCATGACCTAAGAAACGGTGACCACGTGTCAAGCGATCAGCTTGTACTCCAACAAATTCAAATGGTACCACTGTTTCATTTAATAAAGAAACAAACCAATGAATTGGTCGAATAAAAGGTGTTTCAATTGCATTCCAATGCATCGTCACTGGAAAGGTCATTGATTTAATGACTTGGGGCATATTTTTTAAGATATCAATGGTCTTTTGGCCTTTGATAAATTTATTAACATGTAAGTATTCAACACCTTTAATCTCTTCAACAAAGCTATCTTCTGGTGAGGCCTGTTGTCCTCTTAAAAAACCTAAAGCTGCTTTGGTCCATTCACCATTTTCATCTTTAGCTATTTTCATCGCGGGTCCTTTAGCCACTTCGGTAACATCCGCTTGGGCATCTGCTAAACCATCAACAATGACAGCTAAACGTCTCGGTGTGGCATAAGTCTTAATCGTAGAAAATTCAATACGTTGCTCGGTTAAATAATCGGCTACGCGTGTTTTTAATTGATCACTTAATGACAGTAAAAAGCGTGCAGGTACTTCTTCTAAACCAATTTCTAATAAATATTGATTACTCATTATTTCATCTCCTTAGATACTTGTTTTAATAAAGGATAACCTAATTTTTCTCGTTCATTAACAAACGCTTGTGCCACAGAACGAGCCATTTTACGGATTCTTGCTAAATAACCCGCACGATCAGAAACGGAAATCATGCCACGTGCATCTAATAAGTTGAAACTATGACTGCATTTTAAAATATAATCATAGGCTGGATGAACTAATTCAGCTTCGATTAAGCGAGTTGCTTCTTTTTCATAGGCATCAAATTGTTGGAATAACATTTCGCTATCACTTAATTCAAAGGCATAAGTCGAATGCTCACGTTCAGGTTGCTTGAAAATTTCACCATATTTAACGCCAGCTACCCATTCTAAATCATAAACATTTTCGACATCTAAAATATACATGGCTAATCGTTCTAAACCGTAAGTTAACTCAGAAGTTACTGGATTACATTTTAACCCGCCTACTTGTTGGAAATAGGTAAATTGGGTAATTTCCATCCCATCAATCCAGACTTCCCAGCCTAATCCGGCACAACCTAA
This sequence comes from Globicatella sp. HMSC072A10, assembly GCF_001811625.1. Taxonomy (NCBI): domain Bacteria; kingdom Bacillati; phylum Bacillota; class Bacilli; order Lactobacillales; family Aerococcaceae; genus Globicatella; species Globicatella sp. HMSC072A10. The sequence continues at coordinate 13,666 of NZ_KV805811.1, forward strand.
AGAAGGATTTTCCCAGTTATCTTCAACAAAACGAATATCATGTTCTAATGGATCAATTCCAATCGCTTCTAAACTTTCTAAATAGAGTTCTTGAATATTTAAAGGAGAGGGTTTCATAATCACTTGAAATTGATGATGTTGAAATAGACGGTTGGGGTTTTCACCATAACGCCCATCTGCTGGTCTTCTAGAAGGCTCTACATAAGCCGCATTCCAAGGTTCAGGCCCAATCGCTCTCAGAAAAGTATAGGGGCTCATCGTGCCGGCACCTTTTTCATTATCATAACTATTTAAAATCATACAGCCTTGTTTTGACCAAAATTGTTGTAAGGTCATAATAATCTCTTGCATGGTTGTTTTCTTTTCCATACTATCACTCCTCAATAATATTAAAAAATCCCTATGAATAGCCAAATAAGACTACTCATAGGGACGAAAGTATTTTCGCGGTTCCACCCTAATTCTAGTAAGGACTAGCACTTTTAATTTTATATAAAATAACCAAAAGCATGCCTTCGATTTGCCCTAGCTTTCACTATTCTAGAGTCGCTATACTATCTTCTTTTTTCTTGCTTTTAATAACTAGATTTTACCGATTATCCGGGCTATTGTCAACTTGCGATTGAAGGCTTGTTGTTCTTTTTGAGCCTCTTTTTGATAGAATACTTTGATATTTTTGGTCCAATTGGTCCATTTCGTCAATAAACTGTTTACTTTTAAGTCTAATTCCAACAAATTCTTGATAAAGTTCTTTTGTCAGTCTTTTTAATTCAGTAATTGTTTCAAAACTAACATTGATGGAATTAATTTTATTTAAGGGGGTATTGGCTAATAAAAAAGCGACATGCATCGCCTTAGGGCTAATATGCAAGCGATAAGGATCATCATTAAAATGTTGTCGACAAATCAAGCCACCTAAATTGATACTAAAATCAAAAGGTTCTTGACGACTCCCACATACCTGACAATGCTGCCAATTTAATTGAGTCCCAAAATAAGGTAATAAATAAATCTCAAAATAAACCATTAAGATGTCATGATTAAAACCTTCATTTAACTTTAATAATGTTTCATTTAATAAATGATACAAATGAGGTTGTGGGTCAAAATCTTCAAAAACCGCATCGATTAATTGCACAAAATAACTTGCATAAGACTGCAAGGTTAAATCCTCTAATACTTTCCGAGGAAAGGCTAATGTTGAGGCTTCTTTGACAAATGAAAAACCTGACGGGTTAATAGTACCCACATATTGATTTTTAGAAAATGGAATCAACTGAGCCCGCATAGCATGATTGGATTGCTGTCCTCTACGAATAAAAAACATCCGCTTTCCAAATTCTTTGGTCAGTAATTTTACAATCGTGTCTTCTTCGCGATATTGCCTACGAAATAAAACAATGCCTTCGAATGTTTCTTGCATGCCGTCACTTCCATTTCATTTTTCAAACTATTGATTAATAATCGGTTTTCTTGTAGCCCAATTCATTGATATAGGTCTGTTTATTACGCCAATCCTTTTGCACTTTGACCCATAAATCCAGATAAACTTTATCATCTAATAATCGTTCAATGTCACGCCGAGCCATTTGACCAATCTTTTTAATCATCGAGCCTTGAGCACCAATAATGATTCCCTTTTGACTCTTTCTTTCAACGATAATGGTCGCTTGTACTTCCACTTTATCATTTTCATTCCGTTGCATACTTTGAACTTGAACCGCCACTGAATGTGGAATTTCTTCTTTCGTTAAAAGTAAAATTTTCTCCCGAATGAATTCAGCTACCACAAAATATTCCGGATGATCCATAATTTGATCAGCAGGATAATACTGTGGACCAACTGGTAAGGTAGCTTTCAAAGTATTCATCATCTCTGGAACATTGTTCCCTTCCAAGGCACTGATTGGAAAGACTTCACTAAATTCTAATTCACTTGTATAAGATTCAATCGTTTCAAATAAACTATCTGGATGGACAAGATCAATTTTATTAATTAAAAGATACACCGGTACTGAAAGGTTTTTTAATTTCTCGATAATTAATCGATCACCTGGTCCAATACTTTGAATCGCACTGACGACAAATAGTACAGCGTCGACTCCTTTCAAAGCACTATATGCGGTATTAACCATAAAATCTCCTAGTGCATGTTTAGGTTTATGAATTCCCGGTGTATCAATGAATACAATTTGTGCCTCTTCATCAGTATACACACCTTGAATTCGATTACGGGTTGTTTGTGCTTTGTCTGACATTATCGCAATTTTTTGTCCGATGACCCTATTTAATAAGGTAGACTTGCCTACATTTGGTCGTCCGATAATCGCAACAAAGCCTGATTTAAATTCTTTATTTGTCATAATGACCTCTCTCTAAAATAATTTTACTAAGTATGGTACAAAAATAATGATTCCTACGACAACTGCAATCAACGCCATCATCATCACGGCAGCAGCCGCAATATCTTTACTTCTTTTGGCGTGTTGATCCCACTTGGTGCCAACAACTAAATCGACCACCGTCTCAATGGCTGAATTAATCATTTCTAACGCTATTACATGACCAATCAGTAAGATGATAATTAACCATTCGGTGGTCGAAATTTGAAAAATAAAACCAGCCACTACTACAGCCAATGTCATCAATAAATGAACTCTAAAGTTGAATTCTTCCTTCCATAAGGTAATGAGTCCAGCTTTAGCTGCTTGAAAAGCCGAAATTCGATTGTGATTCGCCCAGTATTTAGTTGGTTTATCTTGTAAGCCCATATTCTTCTAAAACCTCATTTTGAATACCAAACATTGCTCGTTCTTCTTCCTCGGTTTGATGGTCATATCCATTTAAATGAAGAAAGCCATGTACCGTTAAAAAAGCTAATTCACGTTCAAAAGAATGACCATAATCGGCTGCTTGTTCAACGATTTTCTGATATGAGATAATAATATCACCTAGATGTTCTGGGATAGCAGCAAAATCGTCATCTGCTTCCATCGTAAAGTCAAAATCGTCATCGCCTTCTGTTAAAGCAAAGCTTAAAACATCTGTCGGGTGATCAATGCCACGGTATTGTTTGTTTAATTGGTGGATTGTTTCATTATTAACAATTGAAATGTCTACTTCACTTTGTTCTGAAAGTCCTAATTTTTTGGCTGTTAATTCGATGACCTCTTCAATTATTTTTGTTTGTGACGCTTCTAAATACTGTTCATCATCGATTAAATCAATAATCATCTTGTTCGCTCCTTCTATTCTGGATATTCTACGCGCGTATGAAACATTCCCGCCACACCATTAATGAGAGACTGTTTAACAATTTTTAACTCTTGGACCGTTAATCCTGAATCTTCAAATTGATTTGCTTCAATCTTCCCATCGATGATTTTAGTAATTAAAGCGGTAATGGCTTCAACTGAATGCTCTTTTAAAGTTCGAGAAGCTGCTTCAACAGAATCTGCAATCATAATCACTGCAATTTCTTTTGACTGTGGTTTTGGACCTGGATAGCTAAAATCTTCAATATTAATATCCGTTTTTTCTTGTTTAGCCTGATGGTAAAAATAGCCTGCTTGGGTGGTACCATGATGTTGTAAACAAACATCGACTATTCCTTTAGGCATATTATTATCTTCTAGTATTTTTGCCCCTTCGGTAACATGACTAATAATAATTTTAGCACTTTCTGCCGCTGTCATCATCTGATGTGGTGAGACCATCCCTTGTCTTAAATTCTCCACAAAAAACATTGGATATTTCACTTTCCCTACATCATGATAGTAACTTGCCACTCTCGTAAATAGTGAGTCGCCACCAATCGCATCCACAGCGTTAGCACTTAAATTAGCAACTAAAATACTATGGTGATAAGTACCTGGTGCTTCTTCAATTAAAAGTTTTAATAATGGATGATTAAGATTAGCTAATTCATTTAGTGTTAAGGCTGCTTGATCATCCAGTAATTGTTCCCAATAAGGTTTTATTAAAATATAAATCGTATGCATGATAACCGCACTCGATAACATTGCAAAAGTGGTAGTTAACGTTTCATAATTGAAAATTTCATAATTCATTGCTAATAAAATCGGAATGGTAATGACCATATTCCATAAAATGGACGACTTTAAGGTCATTTGATGCATCGTAGGATCCTGCTCGATTCTTAACCAAATAACGAGCATCGTAAAGAAATAAAAGACTGCTGGAATTAAAACCCCAATTAAGTCAGTTTGACTATTTAAAACGAATAAACTAATTAAGTTAAAGAAAATAATAGCTAATGCAATCGTCCGTCGATCGGTTTTAGGTAAAATTAATAATGGTAACAAACCAGCTGGAAACAACAACATTGCTTCAGACATCCCATTTTGTTGTAAGACTTGTAAAAATGTTAGAGAGATAAAAGCAAAGAGAAAAGCCAATGAATAAGCTGTTAAACGCATATTACCATCATTAACGGTTTTACTTTGTTTGTTATCCCATTTATTAAATACCATATAAAGAAAAATGGCGTGAATTAATAACACTGCAGCAAAAGCATAGATGCTATAAACCTTGGTTTGATTATTTAAAATGCCATAAATATTTAATAAACGAATCATTTCAGAGTCAACCACAAACCCTTCTTGAATGATAACTTGACCTTGTAATATATAGGTTGACTGTACTTGATTGACGGCATTTTCTCTGGCTAACTCCGTCGCCGGTTCGTCAAAAACCACTGTCGGTACCATCAACTGAACCACTAAGGATTTAAGGATTTCTCGATTTTTATTGCGATTAATATCCGCATTAATTTGACTAAAGATACTCTCGATAACGGTATTGACTTTCTCAGCCGAAATTTCTTTCATTAACGTTTCTGAAATAGTATTGGTAATATAAGTTTGAAGACCAATTATTTCTTCATCATTCATTTTAGCAATCGCTAATTGCATCTCATTATCAAGGTCCGCTACGAAATCTTTAATGGATTGGTCACCTTTTTGTAATTGATTCACTAAAACGATTGTTTTTTCTGCATCATTTAATTGTGCAAATGGTACTTCCTGAGTTTCGGTTCTTTGTTCCGTCCCAATCTCATTGGCCAATTCATTTAAATCATCTAATTCATTAAATAATTGCTTAATTTGTTGAGTCGAATAATTTTCTTTTCTTAATTGACGAATAGAACTAAAATATTGTTCAATTAATGTCAATTGATTTTCACGAATAGATGGGCTATAGGTATAAACATCGGCCACCGCATCATAGGCACGTTGTTTATTCTCATTGGTTTTCTGTTCATCGATTGTAGTATACGGTGCGCGAATGGTTACATCGGCAACTTGATTAGGTTGAATATTATATTGTCTTGGTTTGACACTGGCAAAACCAAATAAAAAAAGTAATACAGTTAAAAGTGCAATTAAAATAGGTCGATACCATTTACCTAATCTTTGTTGTAATTGATATAATTTTTTATTCAAAATGTCACCCCAATTCAATCATTATTTAGCAAATAGGTTATAAAAGAAAGATAAAAACGGCTTATCAATTCTCCTAACTAATAAAACGCGTCTATCTTTCCTTTATCATTATTCTGGTTGATTTAAACGTTCCATTTCAGTTTTAGAAGTCTCTGTTTCAGTCTCTATTTCAGTCTCCTGTGATACTGAAGTCGCATCATGCTCATTCGTCGTCGCTGGTGATGGTGTTACTTTGGTTCCATAAGCACGGATAATATCAGCCACTACTGGATGACGTACTACATCAAAGGCATCAAATGTTACAAATGAAATACGTGGTATGCTATTTAGTTTTTCAATCGCATCCACTAAACCTGATTTAACACCGCGAGGTAAGTCTATTTGTGTCTTATCCCCATTAATAATCATTTTTGACCCGAATCCTAAACGTGTTAGGAACATTTTCATTTGAGCAATCGTCGTATTTTGAGCCTCATCTAATATGACAAAAGCATCGTCTAATGTACGACCTCTCATGTAAGCTAACGGCGCAATTTCAATAATGCCTCGCTCCATTAAACGTACCGTTTGTTCGGTGCCCATAATCGTGTATAAAGCATCATAAACAGGTCGTAAATAAGGATCCACCTTTTCTTTTAAATCTCCAGGTAAAAAACCTAAACTTTCGCCTGCTTCAACTGCTGGCCGTGTTAAAATAATTTTCTTTACTTTCCCCTCACGTAAAGCCTGAACAGCCAAAACAACGGCTAAAAATGTTTTACCGGTCCCTGCAGGCCCTACTCCAAAGGTAATATCATGTGAATTAATTTTTTTAACATATTGTAATTGTCCGAAGTTTTTCACGCGAATCGCTTTACCATCGGCAGCACGACCAATCACTTCCTCATAAAGATTAACGAAGAATTCTAGTGTATTGTTTTTGGCCATTTTGATTGCCGTAACAACATCCATTGTACGTGGTGTAATATTACGCTCTAATAAATGAATCAACATAAAGAAAATGTCGCTAACTTCATTCACGTCGGCTTCATCTTCCCCTTTAATGGTAATGACTTCTCCTCGAACAGCAATCGAAACGGGATAACTTTCTTCTAGTAATTGAATATTTTGATCTTGATTCCCTATTAGAGCAATCATCCAATCACCATTAGTGACAATTACTTGTTTAGAAAATGTACTTGGATTATTCAAATTTTCGCCTCTTTTTCTTATGATAATAATTCTTTTACGATACGATTAACAACTTGTCCATCTGCTTGCCCTTTTAATTCAGCCATTGCTTTCCCCATTACTGCACCGAAAGCTGATTTATCTTTAGCTCCTACTTCTGCAATAATTTTGGTTATTGCTTCTTTTATTTCATCTTCTGACAATTGTGCCGGTAAGTATTGTTCAACGATTTTGATTTCGTCCAATAAAGGCGCCACTAAATCTTGACGACCTGCTTTTTCAAATTCAGCTAATGAATCTTTACGCTGTTTCATTTCTCTAGCAATAATGGTGATTTCTTGTTCTTCACTCAAAGGCTCTGTTTGTTCAATTTGTTCCTTTTGCAAGGCAGCCTTCAACATGCGAATAACTTTTAGAGTTTCTTTATCTTTCGCTTTCATTGCTACTTTTATATCTTCATTAATTCGTTGTGTTAATGACATCATTCATACACCTCTTATCAAATTTCTTATTATCTATTGTAACAAATTTTTGCTTAATATAACATTAAATGCGTAAATCTCTACTGTTTTTTTACAATTTATCGGTAATTAGTAAAAAATTCCCTTCAATAAAAGATTGAAAGGAATAATTATCAAATAATTAATGATTATAAAGCTAAAATTTAAAGATTTAAGTATGGTGTGCTTACTAGGCATCACTGAGCGGGAGTAGACCAGAAGTAGAAAATTGAATGAT
>NZ_KV805811.1:21138-30897 GCF_001811625.1 Globicatella sp. HMSC072A10
TCTACCCCCGCACAGTTGAGTAGGCCTCAAACGAGTCGAAAGACGGAGCTTGAGACCACTCAACCACTGCGCTTTTAATGAATAAGCACTAATTTTGCTGGATTTTTCAAGCTTGTTCTCAGCCTCGTTAAGACGCAGGTTGAGATTACTAAACCACTGCGCTTTGAATTAAATAGATATGCCTGAACAGAATTAAAAAAGTTTTTCCCAGCCTTATACAGTGACTCATACTGTTGATATACCTTATATAGCTAGTACAAAAATAAATTTTTAAAGTATTTGCCCAAACACTTATCCAAGCCACTCTTTCACTTGATATAATAACAGCATATTAATCTCATGTGATTGTACCCAAAAGGTCGTAACATCGGCCTTTCGTGATTCGAAAAGGGTTACCACCCGTTCGCTTTCAGAGATAGGCACAATAGGGTCTTGCTTACCCATTGAAATAAAAATTTTTTGGTGTGATAGAGAATGAGTTTCACTAATAGGAACTGGGTACATTGGTGCCATTAAAATAGCTTTGTTAAAGATTGATTGGTCTTTTAATAACAGCTCAATCGCAATATTGGCGCCATTGGAAAACCCAACAATAATGGCTTTACTCAAATCAAACGCATATTTTTCACTTGCTTCAATAATAAACTCTTTTAACATTAATGCTCTTTGCTGTAAATCTTGCACATCATACACACCTTCTGCTTTACGCTTAAAGAAACGTAAAGCTCCGTGCTCATTGACATTTCCTCGAATGCTTAGGACGCCATAATCAGGATTTAAGAAATCTGCAATTGGTAATAAGGAATGCTCATCTCCACCTGTTCCATGTAATAAGATAAAAGTGGGGGCATCCATCCTTTTAGCTTTTTTAAATAGATGTTCCATCAATGGCCTCCTTTTTTGATAATGATTGCAGATTAGAAGATGAATACTTGTTTATTCTAGCCGTTATGGGTTCAATTTGAGCTAGTATGTTGTCTCTATCCATCTCAAAATGGGGTGGGATTTGTAATATTTGTCCTAATTTATCAAAGGACTCATCTACTTCTAAGCCTGGATCAACAGTAGCAAATTCAAAAATAACATTCCCTTTTTCTTGTAAATAAATCGATTTAAAATAATTACGATCTTTAACTTCGGTAATGGCAAATTGTTGATCAAAAAAATAGTCTTGCCATGCCAATAATTCAGTTTGAGAAGAAACACTCCAAGCTAAATGGTGGACCGTTCCGGTACCCCAACGTCCTTTACGTAAAGGAGATTCATTGACAATAATATGTTGTGCTAGTGGACTATCCGTTTTAAAATGATGTGGTCCAACCTTTAAAAGTCCTAAATCATTGCTTAATAAGGATTTAGTTGCTGTTGGGTTTTCAGATAAAATCGCCACACCGTGAAAATCATAAATAGCTCTCGTTTCATGCTCTACATCCGTTTCAACTATGGCTAAATCTAAAGAATGGGGATCACTAAATTCTAAAGTGTCTTGGCCAAATAACTGAGATCGTGTTGTTTCAATGCCTTTAGCAAATAAATAATGCTCCCATTCCTTTAAATAACCTTTAGGTACTCTAAATGCATTCCTACCTATTTGTCCGCCACCTTTTCGACCATGGGTCGCATGTTGCCAAGGGAAAAAGGTTAATAAAAAGCCTGGATTCACTTGCTCATTTGAAAAGTAAAGATGATATACTGTCGAATCATCAAAATTAAGGGTTTGTTTTACTAATCTTAATCCTAAAATATCTTGATAAAATTTAATATTTTCATTAATATCACCAACAATCGCACTTATATGATGAATGCCCTTAACTTTTTTCACGTTTCATCCTGCTCCTTTACCCCACGCCAAACTGTATCAAACGGTCTAACTTGTGCTTCAATTTCTGCTCTCTTAGGCTCTAAAAACGGAGGTAAAGATAATTTTTCTCCTAAAGTTTCATATGGTTCGTCTTGCATAAAACCAGGTCCATCAGTTGATAACTCAATTAAAATATGACCTACACGCGTATAAAGCGCCTCAAAGTAAAAACGATCGACAAATCCAGAACTTCTAATCCCTAACTCATTATAACGATCTAACCAAGCCATCAATGCCTCATGGTCTTTCACTCGGAAGGACACATGATGGACTTGTCCATAGCCTGGCTGACTTTGTCCTGATTCACTATCATTAATTAAGATAACACGACCACCATTACCACCTTCCCCGACTTCCAATAAAGCACGTTCTTCGGTTAATTCGATTGTTTTCATACCATAAACTGTTTCTAAAAAAATGCGAAAGTCTTCAAAATAACTAATCGTAATTTCAATAGGTCCTAAACCAGTAATGGCAAATTCTGCTGGAACCGGCCCTTTCTTCCAAGGAGTCCCCGCAGGAATCCCTTGGTTGTGTTCATCTGAAAATAATTGATACTTTTGACCATCCTGTTCTTCAAAAGGTAATACCTTAACCCCATATACTTCAGTAATCGGATCATGTTTTATTCCCATTTTTTCAAAGCGTTTTTGATAGTAGTTTAAAGCTTGATTATTCGGTACTCTCAAACCAATTCTTGAAATTAAATTAGTTCCTGGTAATCCTTTTGGATTATTGGGAAAATCAAAGAAAGTCATATCGGTTCCCGGAGCCGCGACATCATCGGCATAAAATGTGTGATAAGTATGGATATCATCTTGATTAACTGTTTTTTTTACCAATCTCATCCCTAAAATTTCTGTAAAAAATTGATAATTACGTTCAGCAGAATCGGTCATCGCGGTCACATGATGGATTCCTAGTAATTCGTGTTGCATAATAGTCCCCTCTTTCAATAGTTGATTGAATTTTAATTCGAAGTCAAATCAATTCGATTGCGAATTAAATATTATCACACATATTTGAATGAGTCAAAGAAAATTAATCCTAATTAGTAATTTAAATAAACACACTTGTGCTACATAAAATTGACAAATTATTGTATCCCATAAGTTTAGTTGACGATTAAGACTTTCCAACATCAAAAAAGCATCATTTTTCACGCGTAAAATCATAAGCAAAAATAGAAAGCCCTACTAAATGTTGTAGAGCTCTCTTTCTTAATCCATCAATTGCCAGAAGGAATGACAATTTATTCTTTTTCCTTTTTACGATTTTCTAAATAAAGAGACTTGTAAGCTAGGAAAAAACTTTAAAAAATTTGTTTGGTCTAATCTATTTAGTTTATCGTGCAATGTTGAAGGACCTCAAACTGCGTCTTTCGACTTGTTTGAGGTCTACTCCCAACTGTGCGAGGGTAGACAGACGAAGCGAAAATCATTTGATTATCTACTTTTTGCCCACTGCCGCAAAATATATGATGTTAAATAAAAATATCTAAACTACTTGTCTTTTTCAAAATCAGTCATTCTGATTAAATAGAAAAAGCTTGCGCATGAGAAGCGAGTGCTAATTTTCCATTATGAACCGATACTTTATTTCCAGTTACTAAATCACTATACTCGCCATCAGCCATTGGTACATTAACAAAACCTTCTTTTCCTTTGAAAGAACAAACTGCCACAAAATGTTGTACTTTATCTTGATGTTCCATTACCACTGCGTCTAACTCATCATAAGGAGTTAATTCATAACGAGTGGTTAAAGTGGTTGGAATATATTGCTTTTTAATATCATTTAAATGACGGATTTCTGTTGAAATATCTCGTCCAGCCTGCCAATTAACTGGATCGATATCAAATAATGTTTGTTCGGTAGTTTCTTGAACTTCTTGGCCATTATATAATAAGACAAATCCTTTCTCGAAATATTGGAAAGCCGTCCATTGTAAAAGGTCTTGTTCATTGCCAATTAAATATTTTGCACGTGGGTTATCATGGTTTTCTAAATTACGTGCCTTAATATAATCAACGGGATAAATCACTTCTTGTAAATTCAAGCGATTAATATAGTCGCTTAATTTATTTGTGCCTCTTAAGTAACCATGGAATAAATAATGAACATCATAATCATATAATACATCGAAGGCCTGATACATCTCAGCATCCGCATGAGCGACTGTACCCGCTTGACGTAACGTTTTAATAAATCCAAATTCAACACTTTCAGAAAGCCAGATGAAATCTGATTTAATTTCAGTTACTGCTGCCCGAGCTTCAATCCAAAAATCAATCGGTACTAATGGTGCCACGTCACAGCGGTAACCATCAACATATTTTGCCCAATAACAAAGCGATTCAATTTGATAATCTCTTAATTCACGATGTTGATAATCTAAATCGACAATATCAGTCCAATCACCAACACGGTTACCTCTTTTACCCTCTTCATTATAATAAAACCATTCGGGATGTTCTTGAACTAATACTGAATCTGGTGAAGTGTGATTATATACGACATCAATCATGACTTTCATTCCATTTTCATGTATAGCATCACACAATGCTTCAAAATCTGCTAATGTTCCATATTCTGGATTAATAGCGCGAAAATCGTAATTAGCATAAGGAGAACCATCTTTTCCTTTACGATTGACTTCACCGATTGGATGAATTGGCATTAACCAAATAATATCGACTCCTAGTTTTTTAATTCTTGGTAGTTCAGGAATGATTGCTTGAAAAGTCCCTTCTTTTGAAAAATTGCGGACAAAAATACTATAAATTACTTGATTCGGTTGAATACTCATAAATATTTACCTCCTTGATTTTGATACTTTCACTTTATCGAATTATATTATCTTAAGCAAACATAAAATATAGGTTAACGGTAACAAAATATAAGCACTTACATTAAGAGCCTAATCGAGTAAGATGACAAAAAAGAGAAGTAATACAAGAGATCTCTTTTAAGGCTCCTTGTAAAAATGGTGCGGGTCAAAAGAAATGACTCTGTTGATCCAGACCAAAAAGAATAGAGCTGTTTTTATAGATATTGATCCTTGTATGACTTCTCTAAATAAATTGTTATTGTTTGATTTGTTGTTGATATTGTAACGAAGCTTGTGAAAGTTGTTCTACAATTTCATTCAGTTCTTCTTCACTATAGGCATTCGCTCCACTCGCCATCGGATGACCGCCTCCGGCATGCAAGGCAGCTATTTCATTAATGACGGGACCTTTTGAGCGCAGACGACAACGATAGAAAAAGTCCTCCCCTTCTTGTTGTACAAAGGTCACCCAACAGTACACGCCTTGAATTCTGGAAGCTAAATTAACGAGTCCATTAGTTTGTTCTTCAGTAACGCCAAAACGCTCTAAATCTTCTCGGTTAATTCTTAAAAAAGCAACGCCCGCATCATTAACTTGTAGATTTTCATAACCAAATCCTTGTAATTTGACTTCTGCTGGACTCATCACTTGAAATTGGTCATTAATCGCAAAGGCATCGATACCTTGTTCTAATAATAAGGCTGTATAATTAAAAGTGGCTGCTGTCGTTGAATTATATAAAAATCGTCCTGTATCACCCACAATACCAGCATATAATAATTGGGCTACCTGTGGCGTAAGCAGTAATCGTTGACCTAGGAAATCACTCATTGCTACAATAATCTCACTACAAGAACTGGCTGCTGTTGTTACAATTTGTAAGCTACCATATTCCTCTACAATCGGATGATGGTCTATTTTAATTAAATCTTTGCCTTTCAGATAATGTTCACCATCGATTCTTTCGGTATTAGCGGTATCAGTAATGATAACCAATGCCTCTTGATAGTCTTCTACAGATACTTTATCCATATGACCTAACCAACTTAAACCTTTAGAATTGCTACCAGCTGCCAAAACCGTTTTATTAGGAAAAGCATTTTTAATTAAATGTTTTAACCCTAACTGTGAACCTAATGCATCTGGATCAGGTCTTTGATGGCGATGAATAATAATCTTATCATACGCCTTTACTTTTTGGAAAAATGCTTCTACTTCTGATTCTATTAGGTAGCTCAAACTCACTAACCCCTTTCAATAATTTGACTCGTAATAATCGCCCGTGCCGCTAAAGTATTTTCGTGAAAGACATCCACTTGAACTAAAGCGCTACGTCGATTTTGGTGAAACACCTCTACTTTAAAATGGATTTCATTACCAATTTGAATTAAATTAAAATAATGTACTTCTATTTTTTCAATAATATTATTAAGATTCGTTTTCTCTACCACTTTCTTTTGTGCCGTTTGGGTAATTAATTCGCATAATACCCCATACGAAATAGTACCTAAATTATTAATCATTTGCGGTTGCACAATTGCTTGAAAATCATAATCACCAAATTTATTAGTATGATTGATTGCATCTAAATGAACGGCTAAATCATCTTCAAATGTATGAACGATTTGTGGTTGTTGTTGAATCGTATGAATAGCTTTCATCACATCTTGACGTGAAACAACCCCTAATAACTGTAAATTATCAGCCACAACCGGAATCATTTCTATATCTTCCCAAATCATTTTATGAGACACACTCGCAATACTCATATGTAATTTAACGGTTACTGTTTCTTTCGTCATTACCCTTTCAATCAATACTGTCTCATCGCGGCCAATTAAATCTTTAGCCGTCACGACACCAATTAAACGATTATTATAGACAACAGGAAATCTGGATAATCCTGTTTTATCAGACATTTTATGAAAAGTTCGAACGTTATCTTGTGCTGTTAAAGCGACTGTTTTTTCAATCGGAGTATAAATGTCTTCAATCGTTAAAATTTCTTTTTTAATTAATTGATCAGAAATTGAACGATTAATCATAGTCGCCACTGTAAAAGTATCATACGAAGTGGAGATTAATGGTAAGTTACGTTCATTAGCTAATTGAATAACGCTTGGGTTTGCTTTAAAACCACCTGTTATCAAAACGGCTACATCATGCTCTAACGCAAGTAATTGAGCTTCCGTACGATTCCCCACAATTAATAAAGACTGCTCACTAAAATAACGGACCATTGCATCTTCTTTCATCGCACCAATAATAAATTTATTTAAATGACGCGATAAGCCATCTGATCCACCTAATATATCCCCATCGATAATATTGACCACTTCTTTAAAGGTTAGCATATCCGTTAAATATTTTACTTTCTGTTCTATTCGAATCGTTCCTACGCGCTCAATAGTAGAGACTAACCCTCTTGTTTCAGCTTCTTTAATCGCACGATAGGCGGTTCCTTCACTCATATTTAATTTCTTGGCTATCCCACGGACCGAAATTTTATTGCCAACTGGTAGAGATTTAATATATTGCAAAATCTGTTCGTGTTTCGTCGCCATACAAAATTTCCCCTTCTCTTCTATAAAAAATGTTAATAGTAATCTGATGTCATTATAACAGTTTTATAATACAGTTGCTAGTACAAACCGATTACTAATTAATACTTTTTAACTAATAATTTTGATCAATAAATCCTTTACATCATGATAATAATTAGTTTCCTTGTTTGGCTTTCAATAATGGTCATAATACTCAAATTTGAAAATTCCCAAAAAAAAAAACCATGTTTGTGCATTTATAGTAATACAATAAAGAGATTGTACTACTGTACACAAACATGGGCGATCATCATAATTAACCTAGACTGACGTCTAAAATCATCATAATAACAAATCCACCTAAAAAACATAAAGTTGATAAATCTGTATATTTTGAAGCTTGAGATTCTGGGATTAACTCTTCCACTACTACGAAGATCATCGCCCCAGCAGCAAAGGCTAAACCATAAGGTAAAATAGTCGTCACTAATAATACCGCTGCGGCACCAAATAACGCCCAAATGGTTCAACTAAAGCAGACAATTGCCCCATATTGAAAGCACGCCATTTTGATTTTCCCTCTGCTCTTAAAGGTAATGATAAGGCTGAGCCTTCTGGAATATTTTGAATACCAATCCCTATCGTTAATGCCAAAGCAGCCGCTATCGTGGCACCATTGACTTGCATACTCGCAGCAGCATAAGCGACCCCTAAGGCCATTCCTTCTGGTATATTATGGATCGTGACGGCTAGCACTAACATGGCAGTACGAGAAATATTAATACTTTTGATATCCGTGTCCCCGTGGTCCCCACTGATATGTAGGTGGGGAACAAGTTTATCTAATAATCGCAAAAATATTCCTCCGGCTAAAAAGCCAATCGTTACCGGTATCCAGGTAGGTAACGCACTATTCTCAGCATATTCAAGTGCCGGTGCTAGTAACGACCAAAAAGAAGCAGCAGTCATAATACCGGCAGCAAACCCCTGCATTACTGCTAAAAATTTATCATTTACATCTTTTACAAAAAAGACCATAGCTGAGCCAAATAATGTACATAGCCATGTAAAAATTCCAGCTAGAAACGCTTGTAAAACTGGATTTAATTCGATGAACCAAGCCATTCATCAACACTCCCTTCGTGAATTGTTAATTGGATTGCGGATGTCTCCGGATTTAATAAATTTGAAACAGACACGCCCAGTAAACGCACTTCTTGATCTAAATTCCCATGTTTTTGCCATAATTCTTTCACAATGGAAATAGCCTCTTCATAAGAATCAAAATAATCTTCTGCTTGCATTTGTCTCGTTATCGTTTCAAAGTTTCCATATCTTATTTTAATTGTAACAGAGTTTGTAAGCAAGCCTAAACCTCTAACTTTTTTCATCACACTCTGGGTAAGTTTTTCAAATTGAACGATAATTTTTTCTTCATCATTCAAAAATTGAGTAAAGGTTCTTTCTCTACCAATTGATTTGCGATCTCGCTGTTGATTTACTGCAGCATTATGAATTCCACGAACTTTAAAATATAAGGAATAGCCCATCTTACCAAAATGTTTAATTAAAGTATCTAAATCTTGTTGATACAAATCTTTTCCATTAAATATTCCTAATTCATGGAAATGCGGAATGGATTTCACGCCGACTCCATAAAACTTATCAATCGGAAGTGCTTGTAAGAACTTAGTGGCTTCTTGAGGTGTCACAATAGTGATGCCGTGGGGTTTATGATAATCAGAGGCAATTTTTGCGATGAATTTATTATAAGAAACACCGATAGAACAAGTTAACGAAAGGGTTTCGTATATCTCTTTTTGAATTAAATGTGCAATTTTTAGCGCACTCGCTTCATTAATTTTATTGACGGTCACATCTAAATACGCCTCATCTAATGATAAAGGTTCAATAACATCAGTATATTTTAAAAATATTGCGCGGATTTGTTGCGAAACCTTACGATAATAATCCATATTCCCTTGAATAAAAATAGCCTTCGGACACAGTTTGTAAGCTTCTACAGCAGACATTGCTGAATGAATACCATATTGACGAGCAATATAATTACAAGTAGCAACGATTCCTCTACCACCGGTTAAATTAGGATGCTTGGCGATGACCACAGGTCGATTTTTCAAACTAGGATTATCTCGCACTTCAATACTCGCATAAAAAGCATCCATATCGACATGCAAAATTTTTCGCGTCGTATCGGGTTTCGGTTCTTCAAAAGTTAATAAACCATATTTCATTGTTGATCATCACCTCACTTCTTTTTATTTCAGTTATTAGTATATCAAACTTACTCTTTTAATGAAAAAATACTATCTACTTCTATTGCCCTTAGTTTATCCAGCGTAAATTGGTTTGAATTTTCTATTTAGCCATCATTTTATTAAAAATCATGTTTATCGATAGTAACAATTCTAATGAATAATGGATTGAAGAACTGGTCACCACCTATTCTTTCACAATATTAATTTCCATTCAATCGAGTAGGAGACTAATCATTAGTTGATTA
>NZ_KV805812.1:0-416 GCF_001811625.1 Globicatella sp. HMSC072A10
TCAAGAATCGCTAAGCTGGCTTGATATTTCTTGTCGCCTTCATATTTTTCAAAGAGTTCGTTTTTAACGATCCGGGCAATCTTAATATCCTGAATACGAAACAGTGCCTTGATGTCTTCTTTAAATTCTTTGGTCTCTTTTTTCGGTGTTTTATCTAAGATATTTCTTAAGAAGTGAACCTGACATCTTTGCCAAGAAACATTCAGGAAGTTTTCCTTAATTGCTTTTACTAGACCCGTGTGTGCATCAGATATGACCATTTTAAGGCCATTTAGGTCTCTTTCTTTTAAGTGGTTAAAGAAACGAGACCAAGAGTAATCACTTTCGCCATCACTGATGTCAAAACCAAGGAGTCTTCGTTTTCCTTCTTCACTTATCCCAATAGCGATATGGCATGCTTTGGATACAACCTTATG
>NZ_KV805813.1:0-4444 GCF_001811625.1 Globicatella sp. HMSC072A10
TAAATCCACACCAAAAAGTATAGAGCCGTTTTCTACAGAAAATCGAAGGGGTGTTTTTTTGCGTTCTTTGTAGGATGATGAAATATGTTATATTGCATTTTGGTTGTAGCGAATAGAGAAGGGGGCTTCTAAGACCAAACTCACTTTTGTTTTGACTCATTCCAAAAAAAGAGACCATCTACCAAACAAGTGCTTGGTGGTTAGTCTCTTTTACATTAAAGATTATGATTGTTTTGCTGTTTCAATCCAATTATCTACCGTGTCACGATTGTTTTCTATCCATTCTGAAGCGGCTGTTTCAGCAGGTTGACCGTTTTCCATTTCGTTCATGATAGCTTCCAAATCAGCAATATCCCATTCGAATTGGTCTAAAATATGAAATACTTCCGGCATATCTTCTTCTAAACCGATACGAGCAAAGCTGACAATTTGTTCTTCGCCACCCATGGTGCCTTCAGGATCGTCTAAATATTTAATATCGAAACGTTCGAACATCCAATGTGGTGTCCAGCCAGTAATAATAATCTCTTGTTTATTTTTAATGGCTTGATCTAATTGAGTGGTCATCGCTCCGGTAGAAGAAGTCTTTTGTGTCCATCCTTCTAAATTTGAATAAGTCTTAATGGTTTCATCCGTTGCTTTCGTAATACCAGCTCCAGGTTCAATTCCAGTGATGACTTTTCCGGCTTCATCCGTTAAATCGGCGATCGAATTAATATCTTCCATATAGGTTGGCACAGCCAGTCCTAATTTAGCACCAGTAGTGTTAGGGCCTAAATCGACGATTTGATCTTTATACTCTTCATAAATGGCGGCATGTGTATAAGGTAACCATGGCACTAATGTACCATCTGTTTCACCTGAAGCGACTGAGGAGAACAAGATAGCCGGATCTAATGGTTTTATTTCGACTTCATAGCCCATCTCTTCAAAAATTTGTTTGACAATGGTTGAAGTGGCTAAATCGGCATCCCATTGAGTTGACGCCAAGGTAACCGTTTGTTTATTGGCATTAGCTAAGTAAGAATAAGCTGTACTGCCAGCTAGTAAAGCTAATACAGCAAAGCTGATAGCTGATGTTTTTATTCGTGCTTTTTTCTTTTCTTCTTTGGTTTTAGCGACACGAGGACGATTTAATAGTTGAGTAAAGCGGTCCACGATAATCGCTAAGATAACCAGTGAAACACCATAGACAAAACCAGAACCAATATTTGCTTTTTGTAATGCCGTTAAGACACCTTCACCAAGACCAGGTGCTCCAATCATCGATGCCGTTACGACCATTGATAAGGCTAGCATTGTGGTTTGGTTAATACCAGCAAAGATGGTATCTTTAGCCATTGGTAAATCTAATTTAAATAATCGTTGAACACCTGTTGAACCGAACGCTTGAGAAGCTTCGACTAAATCCTTCGGTACTTGACGAATCCCTAAATTAGTAAAGCGAACTGTAGGGGGTAAGGCAAAAATAACTGAGGCGAATACTCCGGGAACCATGCCGATTCCGAAGAAGGCAACCGCTGGAATTAAGTAAACAAACGAAGGCATCGTCTGCATAAAGTCTAAAATCGGTGCAATGATTTTCGCTGCTAATTGATTTTTTGCCATTAAAATACCTAAAGGAATCCCAATGATAATTGACACTAAACTTGAAATGAGTACTAGGGTTAAAGTGCTCATTAACATTGGCCATAAACCTTGGTTATAGACGAAAAGTAAGCCTAAAAAAGTAAATAAAGAAAGACCTTTACTTTTTTTAGATAAGAAATACATGCCGACAGTCGCTAAAATAATAAATAATAGAGCGGGAATTGTCGTTAATAAATCAGTAATACCATTCATGGTGATTTCGCCGATTGATTGTAAAATATTAAATAGTCCACTAAAGGTATTAGTAATCCAATTCGTCGCACTGTTGACCCAATCAGATAATGGTATGGGTTGAGTTAGAAAATCTTGAACTGAATTCATTATTTAGCCACCTCCTTGGTTGCTGTGTGAACATTGGTTGAATCAGTTGTAGTTGCATCTTCTATCGAATGAGCATTGGCTGAATCAGTTGTAGTTGCTTCTGGATTCGAATCAATGTTGGCCGAATCAGTTGTGGTCGCTTCCTTAACTACATCCGTTTCAGTTGAATCCGTTGGATTGGCATCATGCTCTGATTCGTCTGTGTATTTTGCTAAGGAATCAATAATTTGACCACGACGGATAACGCCTATCAGACGATCGTTTTCATCGATAACAGCGATGGGAGCGGGTGATAGATTGGTTAATTCGAATAAATCACTAACCAAAGTATCTTTTTCAACGCGCGTTACATTTTCATTGATAACGTCGTTTAATGATAAATGTTCTTTTCTCGCTCTTAATAAATCATCGGCATCAATATAACCCAATAAGTGTCGTTTTGAGTTAATCGCCATCACTAACGAACTTCCTTCTTGACGCATACGGGTTAAGGCGACATGTGGACCATCTAAATCAATATTTGATGAGATAGCAGGTTCCATGATGTTCTCTGCAGTAAATACTTTTGAACGGTCGACTTCTTCAACGAAATCACGAATATAATCATTCGCTGGATTAGTTAAGATTTCTTCACCGGTTCCAATTTGCATTAACTGACCATCTTTTAAAATCGCGATACGATTACCAATTCTTAACGCTTCATTTAAATCGTGGGTAATAAAGATGATAGTTTTTTGAACTTTATCTTGTAGTTCTACTAATTCATTTTGCATTTCGCGACGAATTAAGGGGTCTAAGGCAGAAAATGCTTCGTCCATTAATAAAATCTCAGGATCATTCGCTAATGCACGGGCTAACCCGACACGTTGTTGCATCCCCCCTGAAAGTTGGTCAGGGAATTGATCTTTAAAGGCAAGTAAACCTGAGTTTTCTAAAGCTTGTTCTGCGCGCTTGGTCCGTTCTTCTGGATCAACTCCACGTAATTCCATACCATATTCAGTATTTTCTAAAATGGTACGATGTGGGAAAAGAGCGAAGTTTTGAAAGACCATATTGATTTTTTCTCTTCTAACTTGACGCAATTCTTCTTTATCTAATTTGTTAATATCTTTTCCGTCAATATAAATTTCTCCGGAAGTTGGTTCAATTAAACGATTTAATAAACGAATTAAAGTGGATTTACCAGAACCGGATAGTCCCATTATCACAAAAATTTCATTTTCATTAATATCCATTGAAATATCATAGACACCAACTGTGGCGCCAGTTTCTTTTAATATCTCTTGTTTTGGCACTTGTTGTTTTACTAAATCAAGTGCTTGTTTAGTTTTCTTACCAAAAATTTTGGTAAGGTTTCTTATTTGTACTTTAGTCAAAACATTTCTCCTTTTCTTAAAAACTAAATAAGTGACAACTCTATGATACATAGAATAGTCACTTATTGCAAATGATTCAAACTAATTTTCATGAAAATCAGTATTGGTTTTCAATATTATTAATAGAAGAATGCTTTTACTGATGCGATTGTTTGCGGTTCCCCAATAAAATATAAAATATCTTTTTCTTTTAACTGACTTTTTGGATTGGGAGAAAGAATCAATTCATTTTCTCGTTCAAGTGCCACAAGGGTAGCATGGGTGTTGGGCCAAAGATTAAGACTCTCGATGGATTTTCCTAGATATTTAGCATGATGGTCTAAATAAATTTCAAAAGGATTGAAGGGATTATTTAATTTCATTTTATAAGAATAGTCAATCAGTTGTGTGACTTTGTCTTGGAAAACTTTCCAGGTTTGTTGTTGTTCTGACAAACTTTGAGAGATTTCATTATGTAATTGATCAATGATGATTTCGTCTTTATTATTTTTGATGTATTGCACCGCACGATCTTTTGACGCCACGACGGTTCCGGAACCATGGTAAGAATGCATGATGCCTAATTTAACGAGATAATTAACGGCTTTACGCGCAGTCTCAGGAGATACCTTAAATTCACTGGTTATATCCGTACGTATCGATAATTTTTGTCCTTCTTGATAATAGCCTGAAGCGATGCGGTCAATCAGTGTTCGACTGATTTTCTGATATGCGGGTGTTTTAGCATAACTCATCTTGTCACCTCCTATGTTTGATTCCTATTTTGCACCATAAGTGACCAGAATGCAATAGAAAGGTAGTCACTTAGAAATGAATAAAATGAGCTTCCGCCTAGATAACGAGAGCTTTAATGATGGTCGGACTTCGATATCTATCTAACAAGATAATGTAAAATGATATGTGAAACTAAATGAATCAAATGTTACTTTATATGACGACCTTTAGCATATTGGAATCACATTGGAATACGGTCATTTGTGGCTCACTCACCTGTTGGGGGGCGAACAGAAAATCTAGATGACGAAGTGAGTGAAAATTTTAGACTTACCTACCTGTTGGGGGTGAACAGACGAAGTGAAAATCATTCAATTTTCTAC
>NZ_KV805813.1:4544-12436 GCF_001811625.1 Globicatella sp. HMSC072A10
ATTCAATTTTCTACTTCTGTTCCACTCCCAACTGTGCGATTGAATAATCCTAAGCGAAATTAATCGTTTTTAAACTTTCTGTGCTTTCAAAAAATATTATTATAAAAGGGGTTGCAAAATAAAAAGAACTTTGATAATATAAATTCATCAGGATTGTTACTGGTCATGCAGGCAAAACCTATATACATACAAGTTGTTTTTTATAGCTATGGGCTAAGTATCGATTGAATGACAATTTGTATTTATATAGGTTTTTTTCATTGAGAGGGTGAGGTGATAAGGTGAAGATTCTTAAAGTCTTCAATAACAACGTGGCCTTGACGGTGGACGAATCTAATAAAGAAGTCATTGTGATGGGGAAGGGATTAGCTTTTGGTAAAAAATTCGGTGATGATATCGCAGAAGAAGTTGTGGAGAAGACCTTTGTATTAAAAGAAGAATCTGCTTCAATTTTCTCAGATCTATATGAAAGTACCAAACCAGAAGTTATTGATGCCTTATTAAAAATTGTTGATATAGCAGAAAAGAAATTGGATCTTACCTTAAAGTCAAATGTTTATATTGCTTTAGCGGATCATATTAACTTTGCGATTGAAAGACAACAAGATGGAATTATTTTAGAAAACCCGCTTTCATGGGAAGTAAAAAACTTCTATCCTGAAGAGTACGCTATCGGTTTAGAAGCGCTTGATGTCATAGCAAAGATAGCAGGGGTTCAATTTGATGAAAGTGAAGCTACCTCTATTGCATTGCATTTAGTGAATGCGAGTAAGCAAGGTGATCATCTAGAACAAACCATTAAAATGACGAAGATTGTACGGGATATTTTAAATATTGTACGCAATTATTTTGGGATTAATTTTGATGAAGAATCCATTACTTATTCCAGATTTGTCACACATTTACAATTTTTTGCGCAACGGATTGTTAAAAAACTTAATCATGGAGAAGCTGATTCTTTCTTGTTTGAACAAGTAAAAGCGTCTTATCCTAAAGCGTTTGAATGTACGGAGAAAATTAAAGAATATACTGAAAGAGTTCATCAATTTACTATCAATCAAGATGAGCAAGTTTATTTAGCAATTCATATCCAACGTTCAATTACACAAAGTCAAATAAAACAACAGAAGAATTCATATGAATAGGATCGTGACTGGTAATGCAGGCGAAACCTAGGTGGATAATCTAAGTTATGCTTATTTGGAGAGTGTTGATAGCCGGACTATCGACTTTTTCAGATGAAAGAATAGTTTAGATTATCTATCTAGGTTTTTTTCATTCTTAGGTAGTAAAATTATATAAAAAATAAAAAATAGAAAGAGGTAAGGAAAATGGCAGATTATACAGAGTTAGCCAAAGACATCGTTGAGCATGTCGGGGGAAAGGAAAACGTTAAAAGTGTTAGACACTGTATTACTAGATTACGTTTCCAATTAAAAGACGAAGGTAAGGCAGATACAGAATACTTGAAAAAACGTGATGGTGTCGTAACAGTTGTTCAAGCCGGTGGACAATACCAAGTCGTTATTGGTAATCATGTGCCAGATGTGTATGACGCTGTGTTAAAACAAGGCGTGGCAGGTGTAGGTTCAGTAGATGTTGATGAAGGCGACGATGTCGCAAATGGTAATTTATTTAACCGCTTCGTTGATTTAATGTCAGGTTTATTCCAACCATTTTTAGGCGCTTTAGCAGCTGCCGGTATTTTAAAAGGGATTGTGGCGATTTTAGGTGCTGTTGGTGGTGAAAACATTGCAGCATCTGGTTTATATATCTTATTAAATGCAGCCGGAGATGCCTTTTTCCAATACTTACCATTTGCCTTAGCGATTACGGCAGCTGGTAAATTTAAAATGAATCAATTTACTGCGATGGCCGTAACGGGAGCGTTATTATACCCAGGTATTGGAGAGCAAATTGTTGAAGGAACTAATTTTTTAGGACTTCCATTCGCATTGCCTCAAGCGGGTAGCTATTATCAAACCGTTATTCCGATTATTTTAGCGGTATGGGTAGCGTCTAAAGTTGAAAAATGGACAAAATCATGGATGCCAACGGTGATGAAATTATTTGGGGTTCCATTAATGACTATTTTACTTGCAGTGCCACTTACATTTATTGTAGTAGGACCAGTATCCAATATGTTGTCTGATTTATTATCTGGTGCATTTAATGCTTTATATAATTTTAATCCAATAATTTTTGGTGTTGTTTTAGGTGCATCATGGCAGGTATTAGTTATGTTCGGTATGCACTGGGCCATTGTACCAATGATGATCAATCAAATTGCAACTCAAGGGTTCTCAGCATTCTTCTCACCAGCGGTATTACCTAACTTTACCCAAACAGGTGCTGTCGGTGCAATTATGATGAAGACGAAAGAGGATAAAACGAAACAATTAGCAGGTCCAGCATTTGTTTCTTCACTATTTGGGGTGACTGAACCAGCTATTTATGGTTTAACTTTACCAATGCGTAAACCATTTATTATTTCTTGTATTGCAGGTTCTATCCAAGGTGGTTATGTAGGATGGGCTGGTGCTAAAATGTTCAATATGGGTGGTTTAGGAATCTTTGCCTATCCTTCATATGTAAACCCACAAAATGGTGATTTCTCTGGTGTTATTCATATGTTAATCGGTACTGCCATTGCGATTGTCGTATCATTTGTTTTAACTTACTTCTTTGGAGTGACTGAAATCTTCGGTGGCAATAAAACAGAAGCAGCGACTAGCGAAGCGACGATAACCGAAGCAACAGTTACGCCAGTGGCTTCACAATTAAAACAAGAAATTATCGCCGCACCATTATCAGGACAAGTAGTCGCATTAAAAGATGTACCAGATCAAGTATTTGCCAGTGAAGCAATGGGGAAAGGAATTGCGATTTTACCTAATAAAGGTGAAGTTGTTTCACCAGTCAATGGGGTTGTGACTACTATTTTCCCAACAGGACATGCCGTGGGGATTACTTCAGATTCTGGAGCAGAAATCTTAATCCATGTCGGAATGGATACCGTTCAATTAGACGGTAAAGGTTTCCGTGCGCATGTACAAAATAATGACCGTGTTCAAGCAGGTCAAAAATTAATTGACTTTGATATTCCAACCATTGAAGCAGCTGGTTTACCAATTATTACACCTGTTATTATTACCAACACCAATAACTATACGGATGTAATTTCAACTCAAGAAGCTGAAGTAACAGCAGGCGACTACTTAATCGATGCCATCATTTAATTTGCTTAAGTAATTTAATAGAGTAGCATTGTAGCGAATGAAGGGAGACTTTAATTGAAAAGTCAAAGCGGAGTTCGCTACAATATTGTTAGAAAACTAAAAATGAAAAGGGGTATAAGTAATGACAGTTTTTCCAAAAGAATTTTTATGGGGTGGCGCAACCGCAGCTAACCAATTTGAAGGTGCATATAATGAAGATGGAAAAGGCTTAAGTGTCCAAGATGTTACACCACATGGTGGATTTGGTCCGATTACTGAAGAACCAACAGAGGATAACTTAAAGTTAAAAGGAATTGACTTCTACCACCGTTACAAAGAGGATATTGCCTTATTTGCGGAAATGGGCTTTAAAGTTTTTCGCTTATCCATTGCTTGGAGCCGTATCTTCCCTAAAGGGGATGAATTAGAACCAAATGAAGCTGGATTGGCTTTTTATGATCGTGTATTCGATGAATTAGAAAAATATGGTATTGAACCATTAGTTACTTTATCACATTATGAAACACCTTTACATTTAGCACGTGAATATAATGGCTGGGCTAACCGTGATTTAATCTCATTTTATGAACGCTATGTGCGCACAGTGTTTGAACGTTACCAAGATCGTGTAAAATATTGGTTAACCTTTAATGAAGTGAACTCTGTTTTACATGCACCCTTTATGAGTGGTGGTATTGTGACACCACCTGAAGAATTATCTCAACAAGATTTATATCAAGCGGTTCATCATGAGTTAGTAGCATCAGCCTTAGCGACTAAAATTGCCCATGAAATCAACCCAGAGATGAAAGTGGGTTGTATGGTATTAGCAATGCCAGCTTACCCAATGACCTCTCATCCATTAGATCAATTGGCTGTTCGTCAATTTGAAAATCAAAATTATTTATTCTCTGATATTCACGTACGTGGAAAATATCCAAATTATATCAAACGTTATTTCAAAGATAATAATATTGAAATTCAATTTGCTGATGGAGATGAAGAATTATTATTAAATCATACGGTTGATTTTATTTCATTCTCTTACTATATGAGTGTAGCCCAAGCGCATAATCCTGAAGAATATAGTTCTGGTAAAGGAAATATTTTGGGTGGCATCACCAATCCTTACTTAGAAGAATCTGAATGGGGATGGCAAATCGATCCCGTTGGTTTACGCTTGGTGTTAAATGATTTCTATGATCGTTATCAATTGCCATTATTTATTGTTGAAAATGGATTAGGCGCGAAAGATGAGTTAGTAGAAGGTCCAAATGGCCCAACGGTTGAAGATGATTATCGTATCGATTATTTACAAAAACACTTAGTACAAGTAGGTGAAGCTGTAAAAGATGGTGTTGAAGTAATGGGTTATACGACTTGGGGATGCATCGACTTAGTGTCAGCTTCAACTGCGCAAATGAGTAAACGTTACGGCTTTATTTATGTAGACCGTCATGATGATGGAACAGGTACATTAGCACGTTATAAGAAAAAATCATTTGATTGGTATAAAGAAGTGATTGCTACCAATGGTGAAAAATTATTTGAGGAGCAATAATATGAATAAAAAAGTAATCTTCCTAGATGTAGACGGGACCATTACCAATTATTCAAACCAAATTCCAGTTTCAACGATTGAAGCAATCCGTCAAGCAAGAGCGAATGGTCACCTAGTTTTTACGGTGACCGGTCGTTCTAAGGCGGAAATGTATGATGAGATTTTAGATATTGGGTTTGATGGCTATATTGGCGGCAATGGATCCTATATTGAATTGGGTAACCAAGTTCTCTTTGAACAAGTTGTCGATTTTGATGATGCCAAAGCAATTGTCGATTGGTTACATGATCAAGGATTAGAATTTTATTTAGAATCAAATTCAGGTTTATATGCCTCAGAGAACTTTGTCGAGCGTGGTACTCCGGTGATGATTGAATACTCACGTTATAAAGGACAAGAGAATGCTGAGCAAACAACTGTTGATTCTGCATTTCCAGACATGATCTATGGAGCGGATTTATATCGTCATGATTTAAATAAAGTGTCATTTATCCTAGATTCTTACCAAAACTATTTAGATGCCAAAGAAAAATTTAGTCATCTTAAAGTAGGTACTTGGGGTGGAGCAGGTGAAAAAGCCTTATTCGGTGATATCGGAGTGGCACAAATTGATAAAGGGAAAGCCATTGATTTACTATTGAAACATTTAAATATAAAGCGTGAAGATACCTTTGCTTTTGGTGACGCTAAAATCGATATTCCGATGCTACACTATTGTGCTGTAGGAGTGGCTGTGGAATCTGGTGGCGATGAAATTAAAGCAATGGCCGATTACATTACCGATGCAGTGGATGATGACGGTATTTATAACGCTTTTAAACATTTTGGTTTAATTTAATGCAAAGGATGGTGGCCAATGAAAAGGTTATTTTTAATGCGCCATGGTCAAACTTTATTTAATTTACAAAAACGAATACAAGGAGCTTGTGACTCGCCTTTAACTGAATTAGGCATTCAACAAGCTTTAGCGGCTAAGCAATACTTTGAAGAACGTCAGATTCAATTTGATGCTGCTTTTTCGTCAACACAAGAAAGAGCCAGTGATACTTTAGAGTTGATTTTACCTGGCCAAGATTACACACGCTTAAAAGGCCTTAAAGAGTGGAATTTTGGCGAATTCGAAGCTCAACCGGAATTCTTAAATCCCAAACGTCAACCTGGTGCTAAAAGCTATGGTGATTATTTTGTCGCGTATGGCGGTGAATCAGCAGATGAAGTAGCTAGCGCATGAAGGAAACTATCATGAATACACTAGATAAAGTTGAAGGTGACAATATTTTAATGGTTTCTCATGGCGGAGCCATGTGGGTGCTGTATCTCTTAATAGATTTACTAAAAGAGCCAGTACCGATTATGCCAAATTGTGGCATTTATGAATACACTTATGACAATGGGCAATTTGATATCGTTCAGATTATTGACCCAATTGCAGAAAAGATTTATCGAATATCAGAGGAGGAGAAAAATGTCAGAAATAAAAACATTTCCTGAAGGATTTTTATGGGGTGGCGCAACAGCCGCTAACCAATGTGAGGGTGCTTATAATGTTGACGGACGTGGATTAGCAAACGTTGATGTCGTGCCTATCGGTGAAGACCGTCTTGCAATTATTACCGGTGAAAAGAAAATGTTTGATTTTGAAGATGGGTATTTTTATCCAGCAAAAGAATCAATCGATATGTATCACCGCTTCAAAGAAGATATTGCTTTATTCGGTGAAATGGGCTTTAAAACCTATCGTTTATCCATTGCATGGACACGTATTTTCCCAAATGGTGACGAAGAAGAACCGAATCAAAAAGGATTACAATTCTATGAAGATTTATTCAAAGAGTGTCATAAACACGGCATTGAACCATTAGTGACGATTACTCACTTTGACTGTCCAATGCACTTAATTGAAAAATATGGTGGATGGCGTAACCGTAAAATGTTAACGTTCTACGAACGCTTATGCCGTACTTTATTTACTCATTATAAAGGGTTAGTTAAATATTGGTTAACCTTTAATGAAATTAATATGATCTTACATGCACCATTCATGGGGGCTGGATTATATTTTGAACCAGGAGAAGATAAAGAGCAAGTTAAATACCAAGCGGCTCACCATGAGTTGGTAGCTAGCGCTCGCGCAACACAAATTGCTCATGAAATTGACCCAGAAAATAAAGTAGGCTGTATGTTAGCAGCTGGACAATATTATCCTAATACAGCTCATCCAAGAGATTATTGGGAAGCAATGAAAGAAGACCGTGAAAACTACTTCTTCATCGATGTCCAAGCACGTGGCGAATATCCAAACTATGCATTGAAAAAATTTGAACGTGAAAAGATCAAGGTTGAAATGACGGAAGAAGACTTAGCATTATTAAAAGAACATACCGTTGACTTCATTTCATTCTCTTATTATTCAAGTCGTGTAGCATCAGGGGACCCAGCCGTTAAAGAAAAAACAGCCGGAAATATTTTTGAGTCACTTAAGAACCTTTATTTAGATGCATCTGAATGGGGCTGGCAAATTGACCCATTAGGTTTACGTATTACGATGAACGCTATCTGGGATCGTTATCAAAAACCACTGTTTATCGTCGAAAATGGATTAGGTGCGGTTGACACACCAGATGAAAATGGTTATGTAGAAGATGACTACCGTATTGAATACTTAAAAGCACATATCCAAGCAATGCGTGATGCGATTAATGAGGACGGCGTCCCATTATTAGGTTATACGACGTGGGGATGTATCGATTTAGTTTCAGCTGGAACAGGTGAGATGAAAAAACGTTACGGCTTTATCTATGTAGACCGTGATAACCAAGGTAACGGAACCTTAAAACGTACCAAGAAAAAATCATTTGATTGGTATAAAGAAGTCATCGCAACCAACGGCGCAAGTATCGAATAAAGTGTGAAAAGTTGCGTTTAGAAATGGAACACTGGAGAACATAGCCTGCTGTGCGACTCGCGCACAAAGGAACTTTTCGAAGTGAAGGTTTTTTCTGCCTTTCAGAGCCGGATTACATAATGTGCGATGAATCGCCCATTATAATTTTGATACCTGTATTAATTTAACAACTCCTAAATAACGGCTCTATACTTTTTGGTGTGGATTT
>NZ_KV805814.1:0-9450 GCF_001811625.1 Globicatella sp. HMSC072A10
ACTATTTACCAACACTACTTGACATAGAGCCACAAAAAACACCTATTATTACGTAGTTGTGAAATGTCCTTTACCTTAGTCCGCCTTCGGAGTAAGAGGGCAAAGCAAAGCTACTGTAAAATAGGTGTTTATTCATTAGAAAATGTAACAACGAAACGAAGTTAGGCCAAGGTTCTTAAGATAGCTTTTGAATTTTTGCGAGTACCAAATTTAGTTTAGGCTATATTATTTTTATTACTTACTAGCAGCAACATTAGTCCCAGGATTACAGAGGTATTTGATTAATCATCATCTAGCATTAAATAGCAATGGATAAGCATAACATATAGCAGTGAAGGATAGTTCGCCTAATAAAATAATCCAACGATAGGCATTAAATTTAGGTATAAAATTTTGAATAATAATCAATATCAAAGCAACAAACATTAATACCGCGAACCAACCAGATAATAAACGCAATGGTGTCCACCCAAAATGAAATACATATACCCCAAGTGTTTTCCATACAGCTAGACTGGCAAAGATCAAACTAAATCCATATAAGCCAAGCATCAAGTACTGGACAGCTTTTGTTTTAACCCATTGTGCATCATATAACCATTGGATGAACCAAGTGACGATTAAATTCAATAATGTTATATAAATAAATTGCCAAAACCCACTAATAGCGACATTGGCAACATCCGGTGCTTGGATATTTGAAACAGATAGTAGTCGGACTAAATCATAAAAAGCGGTCGTAAAAAACAGACAATATAGGCCAATTAAAATACTCATCAATAATAGGGCGCTAGCTTTTGGAAAAATTTGCAAGCGTATCTTAATCGTGAGTAAATCGGATTTTAATTTTGAATTGAATTTATGCAAAAGCGAACCAAATATTAAGCCCGATAACCATAATCCGATTGGGATAGATAAGATAAAATAAAACAAATAAACAAGCAAATTATCCAGTTGATTGAGTTGGCGAATAAAGTTTAATAGACCACTTAATAACTGATTACTAAGCTGTGCGAAAGTAGGAGACAGTTGACCTAGCTGATTCATCACAAACAAGAAAATAAAAAACAAACTCAAAATACTGATAAGTGTTGCCAACCATTTGAATGGATTAAATTTAGCAGAGCGTAAATGAGTGCGATGATACCATAAAATAATAGGGCGAATTAAAATATTTTGGAAGGGAACCCACCAAAAATGACGTATCAAGTCAAATAATACCCATAAGTTTAATTGCTGATCCACTAAGTTTTGACTACGCATCGCAATATATAAGACAAAAGATAGATGAATCACGAATGCTTGTATGGCCTCAAACTGAGGATGAAAGCCCCAAAGCGAAAGGGCAAGGCCTTGTAATAAAATCATCATCATTATAGTAACTAAATCGCGTCGATAGCTAGCTGTAAATTGATCCCAAGTACGATGAAGACGATAGCAGAGCATCTCGGTAAAGGCCATAATGATTACTGTAAAAGGAAAGTAGTGTATAGTGGACTCAAAGACAGCTATAACATAATAATAAGCAATAAAATAGAATAACCAACTCATTGTACCGATGACTGGAAAGGTAGTGACTGCTTCTTTCAATCTGCCCAAATAATGATGATTCATTTTAGTTGCTTCTTTAATAGAAAAAGCGTCTGATGAAAAGGAGGAATGTTTAGTTTGATTAGGTTCGGTCATCATGCTTCCTCCGTATCTTCAATATACTCTAGAATATCTCCAGGCTGACAGTTTAACTCGCGACATAAGGCATTAAGCGTTGAAAAACGAATCGCCTTAGCTTTATTGTTTTTTAATATAGAAAGATTAGCTGGCGTTAAATCGATCTGTTCTGCTAAATTTCCGGCCGAAATTTTGCGTTTAGCCATTACCACATCTAAATTTATTTGAATCATCTTGTCATCACTCCTAAACGGTATAATCGAGTTCATTTTGCATTTCAACGGCTTTACCAAAAATATTGCGCACGACTCGAATAATTAAAAACATAAAACCAGCCATATATCCTAAATATTGAATCGGATCATAACAAGTGAATCCACAAGCTAAAGCAATAATAGTAAATGACAGCGTTAACCAACCAATTATTTGTAAATAACGGACATTTTCAGCAACAAAGACAATTTCATGACCAATGTTATTAACGAGTTTGTAAAGATAGTAAATACATAGAACACCAATAACAGCAACCATATAACCACTGATTAAAAGAAAATAAAAGCGTAATCTGCCAACGAAATAGCCACCTGGTAATAACATAATTTGTCGGACGATGAATGGTCCTTCCAAAGTCAGCCATAAGCCAACAATTAAGGCTAAAAGCAAAGCAATTTTAGTTAAGATAATACTAAAGTCTTCATGTGTACGAGTTTTATTTTTCATAAGGCTATCCTCCCGATAAATTCTAAGATAAATATAACAGATAATTTATCGAATATCAATAAAAAATAATTGAATTAAGATAAAAATATGTTGATTTAAAATAAAACTAACTAATTATAAAAATATCAGATTAACAACAGAACATAGCTAAGGCTAGACATTGAGCAGTAAGTCCATTGGTTTGCTGTTCTCTTCGATGAACATATAGCGTGAAATGTTTTGGTTTTCTAATGGGGTTAGATTGTAAAATTAAATGCGACAAAATATATAGAACTCATAACAGTTTCGTGGAAAAGGCTAATAACGACAGAATTGCTACTTACCGTTACTAATGCCGACTATTGGCACTTTTTTACAGTCCAAAATAAAAAAGAGGTTAGATATGCCTATGAAATTTTTTTAAAAATTTCTGTTAATTCCCTTTCACTAGGGAAAGGTGCATTCTAGCCTCTTTTATTTAAGTTGGGTTTTACAAATTAAGATTCAGATTTAAAATAGCCAAAAGCTCGATGCATAATCTCGGTAACTAATTCATCATCTTGGTTATAAATTTTGGCTTCCATTAAGCAAATTCCTTGTTGTGGTTTTGTTTTAGAACGTTTAATTTCTTTCATGGTAAAAATACTATAAATACTTTCTCCAGGATAGACAGGGCGCACCCATTTTACGTCTGCTCCGGCTCCCATCATGGCACCAGGTGTTAATGGCAATGTTTCGACTAACATTTTCATATTCACTGCAAGAGTATGCCAACCTGAGGCCACTAAGCGTTTGAAAATCGTGTCTTTAGCGGCAACGGGGTCAGTGTGGAAAGGCTGTGGATCGAATTGTTTAGCGAATTCAATGATGCGTTCTTCACTCATCAAATACGAATCGCTTCGAAACTGAGCTCCTTCCTTAATATCATCTAAATAGGTAACTAATTGAGTCATGTTGAATCGTCCTTTCATGTATTAATTGTTGGCGGTTAACCAATTTATTTTGTCTGTTAATTTCATCATAGCACGAAAGGATAAAATTTTATAAAGAAATGGTTTCGTTTTCATTTGAGGAATATTTATAGTTACTATCTCTTTTACTAATAGTATCATTAAAAATGGTATTTTATATAAAAGGTAATTGACTGATAGGTAAACGATCTATGAGTAATTATTAGTCGACTTCATTATCATTTTAAGAGAGACTTCGTAAATTTCAATCAAATATAGTGTCCATCACAGCATCGTATTACCAAAGGCCCTCTAAATACCCACTGCATCAAAATTAAAGGGTGAGTCATCAAAAATACTACTTCAGCATAACATAAAAAGGCACGCTAGAAACTTTAATTTCTGTGTGCCTTTAAGTTATAGGATTAATTATTGTTCGGTAGGGTTAGTAATTGATCCGGTCATTTCAATAAGAGTGAAAGGATCAGCATGAGAAACGATGTAAACAACATTTCCTACTTGCCATGTAGCTACATTATCTTCATAAGTTAATGAGTCATTGATTCTTAATTTAATTTGTCCGACTACTTCAGGTGCCGGCAAGGCAATTTCTTCTAAATATTCAACAATTTGTTTTGCTAAATCAGGAGAAGAAACACCTTCCTGGTTAGGTGCTTGAATTGCTAAACTCCAGTTGCCTTCTTGCCAATTTAAATAAGTTGATCCCATACCTGCTGTTAAATAACCGGTTATACCATAACCTAAGTCTATTTCTTCGCCTTGATTATCAATGACTTGATTAACAGCTTCTTGAGCGGTTGCTTCATCTTCGTAAACGACACGTTGAAAAGCAGCAATCGGTGTTTTATTATTGAGATCTTGATTGTTGACCTCATACGGTTCGTTTTCTGCATAATAAAATATATTAAAGTTCTCGGTATCGGAAACTTTTGTAGTAGCGGCAGAAAGATAGACAGGCGATTCTGCGGTTAATACTTTTGTTGGTAAGGCTTCATTTTCAAAATAACTTTGTAATTCTTCGACGACTTTCATTGCGTGTTCTTGGGGCGATGTTTCTTGCGCAGTTACAACTGATTGACTAAAAATTCCATTTGACAGCGGCAATATGGGCGAAAATAAAACAATACTAAGTGCTAAATACTTTCTAAATTTTCGCATTTTTATCATCTCCTTACTTTAAGCATATGAAAAATGACAAATAATTCAAATCATAACACTTAATTTAAGGAAATTTTTATAAAATAATAGAGGTGTGATTAAGACTAATTCAATTCGAAAGCAAATATTACTGAATAAGCGTAAAAAGCTAAGGATTATTATCTAAGTCTTAATCCTAAATGGATACTAAAAAGTTTTAGTTACAAACATTATGAACCGTGAATCTTTCATTTAATGTGCATAGAAATTGGCACGGGTTTAACAAATAAATTCCTCCGCTCTTTATCCAAGTCTTAATCTCACTTGGGTTTAGTTGACATACTTCAAGGAATCGAATATCTATCTGATAAATGCTCAATAATACTCACATGATTATATCTTTCAAACCACACAAAATCATTCTCCATGTGTATTTCGCAAGTTAAAACTGAGCCACTTCGCAATTTACAATTGAGCCGCTTTGCAAGTTAAATTTGAGACATTTCGCAATTTAAAACTGAGCCACTCTCATCTTTAAATTATATTTTATCCGGGTTCATATTTTCCAAATCCTCACTTAATCACTTCGCGGTCATCTAAAATGTATCAGCATTTAATTTCATTTACAAGCTGTCAGCTAAGGAAACCTCGGTATTAATACCTAGGAGGAATTAGCGAAATAGACAGCTCTTTTTGTTGATTTTACTAGGTTATCGTTAATGTTTTCACTAAATAGATGGTATAATGTATTTAAGAGGAAAGAGGTGACAAGATGCAGTTAACGAAAACGATTAAAGTGCAATTATACCCAAGTGCTCGTGATATTGAAAAATTCGAAGAAACCCAACAACAGTTTTTAAACGCTTGTAATTTTGTTTCGACATATATCTTTGACCATGACTTTGAATTAGGTCAAGCGACTTTGCATAACGCCTTGTATCGTCAGATACGTCAGGATTTTGGACTGCAATCGCAAATGGCCCAGTCCGTGATGCGTACGGTAATCGCGAGATATAAGACCGTGAAAACACAGTTTAAACAAAAACCTAAGCGTTATAAAGATATCCATACAGGTCAATATCATACGCTATATAAAGACCTTTACCATTTAACGAAACCCCTAGGGTTTAAGCGACCAGTCGCTGTGTTCGTACGTAATCGTAACTACGCTTATCATCAAGACGACACCTATTCACTGACGACCAATCAAGGACGAATTAAAGTGTCTTGTGATAAGCAACATATCGCTTATCTTCAACAATTTAGCCAAAATGCTTACAAGTTCGGTCAAGCTGAATTACTCTGTCGTAAGGGTAAGTGGTTCTTACACGTGTCCGCCAGTAAAGAGATAGACAACCCAGATGAAGCTAATATTCAACGGATTGTAGGCATTGACCGTGGTTTAAGACAGATACTAACGATTGCGGATGATACAGCTCATACTACCTTCTATTCGGGTAAAAGCTTGATAAAGAAAAGACGGCATTTTAAGAAATTGCGCCAGTCCTTACAAGCGAAGAACACCAAATCAAGTCGTAGACGCCTTAAAACAATTGAAAGACGAGAGAACCGCTGGATGAATGATGTGAACCATCAATTATCAAAGACACTCGTTGACCGATACGGGGCCAATACCTTGTTTGTGGTGGAAGATCTTACGAACGTTACTTTTAACACGACTCACCATCGTAAGCAAGATGCACGGTATGAACACCATTCTTGGCGATTCTTCGATTTTGAAGAAAAGTTAATGTACAAAGCTTTAGAAAGTGGTTCGCAAGTTTTAAAAGTATCCGCACAATTTACGTCCCAACGTTGTCCAAAATGCGAATCAATTGATAAAGCGAATAGACAACAAGATAAGCACTTGTTTACTTGTCAGAATTGTGGGTATCAATCAAATGATGACCGTGTGGCAGCTATCAATATTCAAGAATTGGGTCACCGATATCTGTCGAGTGAGAAAAACCCACGGTTTGAAAAAGTTGTGCCAATACAAAATTATTAAAAATAAAACAATATACGGTAAGTGTCTACAGACTGCTTATTGATGGGGTGCCAGTCAACCATCCCTTAGTGTCTTTAAACGGTTGGAGATATTACATCGTTTGTACAACCACCATGTTTAGGACAAACTCTCTGTTTTAACAGAGAGTAGTTGATACTTAGGCTATAAAAAAGAAGACCAAGCACTTGGCTTGATCTTCGCTGCTTAGGATTTATTAAACAAATTAGAATTGGTTGTGGATTACACGTTGTAAGATATCATTGATTTGATCTTGAGTTGCTTTGTTTAAGTATAAAGCATAACCTGATACACGTAATACAGCGTGTGGGTTTTCTTCAGGGTGTTGTAAGATATCAATTAATTTCTCACGGTTTAATACGTTAACGTTTAAGTGGTGTCCACCTTTTTTGAAGTAACCGTCTAACATAGTTGCTAAGTTAGATTTACGGTCAGCATCGTCACGTCCTAATGCTTTTGGATGGATAGCAAATGTATATGAGCTTCCGTCACGAGCATCTTCGAATGGAATTTTAGCAACTGATGATAAAGCAGCTAAAGCTCCTGATTTAACTGAGTTATATTGTGGGTTAGCACCTGGTGCAATTGGTGTCCATGGTTCACGGTAACCAACTACTTCAGGGTTAGAACCTGTAAATACATTACCTAATGCTTTACCATACACGATGTTAGAAGTGATGGTTAAGATTGAAGTTGTAATTTCAGCATTACGGTAAGTTGGTAATTTACGTAAACGTTCCATAAAGTCATGTAAGAATCCAGTTACTAATGAGTCAACACGGTCGTCATTGTTACCGAATGTAGGGAATTGTTCACCTTCAACAACATAATCAACTGGGAATCCATCTTCGTCACGAACAATACGTACTTTAGAGTATTTAACAGCTGATAACATATCCCCAACTAATGCTAAACCAGCAATACCTGTTGCAAAGTAGCGGTGTGGATGTGAATCTAATAACGCCATTTGAGTTGATTCATAAGCATAACGGTCATGTTGACGGTGGATAATGTTTAATGCACGAACATAAACTTTAGTGGTCCAGTCCATAACTTTATCTAATTTTTCCATTAACTCGTCATATTCTAAGTAGTCACCTTTAATTGGTTCTAAACCTTTAATAACAGTTTTACGAGTTTTTTCGTCAACCCCACCTGATACAGCATATAATAAGGCTTTAGGTCCAGAGAAACGAGCTCCGAAGTATTGATGTTCTTTACCCATAACTGAAGGGGACACACAACATGCAATAGCAGCATCTGTTGAATGCATTACATTAGCCATTACTTCGTCGTTTTCATATTGGATAGCTGAAGTATCAATTGACACTTTCGCACAATATTCACGGTATGCACGTGGTAATTTTTCGTTATAGAAAATCGTTAAGTTTGGTTCTGGTGATTCACCCATTGTATATAATGTGTGTAATGCACGGAATGATGTTTTGTTAACTAATGAACGGCCATCATTGTTCATACCAGCGATTGATAAGGTTACCCAAGTTGGCATTCCTGAGAATACTTCGTTGAAGTCTGGTGTACGTGCGAAACGAATCATACGTAATTTCATTACGAAGTGGTCAACTAATTCTTGAGCTTCTTGTTCAGTAATTAAGCCATCTTGTAAGTCACGTTCGATATAAATATCGAAGAATGCGTCCATACGTCCTAAAGAAGTAGCCGCACCGTTAGTTTGTTTTGCACCAGCTAAGAATGCTAAGTAAGTCCATTGAATTGCTTCTTGAGCTGTTTTTGCAGGTTGACGTAAGTCAAATCCATACATGTCACCTAATTGAGCAATTTCTTCTAAAGCACGATATTGTTTAGAAATTTCTTCACGTAATTGCATTTCTTCTTCAGTATACATTTCGCGTTCCATAGCAACCCAGTCACTGTATTTTTCTTTTTTCAAGAAGTCAGTACCGTATAATGCCACACGACGGTAGTCACCGATGATACGTCCACGTCCATAAGCATCTGGAAGACCAGTGATGATTTTGTTTGAACGAGCAGCACGGATGTCAGCATCATAAACGTCGAATACACCTTGGTTATGTGTTTGGATCCATTCTGTAAATTGCATTTCAACTTCTGGATCTAATGAGTATCCATAAGCTTCTAATGCTTGTTTCGCCATACGAACGCCACCGAATGGGTTTAAGCCTTGTTTTAATGGTTTATCCGTTTGTAAACCAACGATTTTTTCTAAGTCTTTGTCGATGTATGAAGCAGGGTATGCTAAGACAGTTGAAACGATTTTTTCTTCCATATCGACTACGCCATGTTCAACTTCATAAGCTAATAAATCTTCGAAAGTCTTGTTTAATTTTTGAGTTGCTTCTGTTGCTTCAGCTAAGAAAGATTCGTCGCCAGTATATTCTGTGTAGTTATCTAAAATAAATTGGCCAACGTCAGTATTCTCGCGCCAAGCAGTCCCTTTAAAACCTTCCCATGCATTTGTCATTGTTTCTGTCATTGCTTTTTCCTCCTGTTTTTGAAAATTGATTCACAATGTTTTTACACTTACATTGTATCGGAAAATAACACAGTCCGTCAAGGCTAGAACCGTCTTTAAACACTGATAATACAATAATTCTGTTTCAAAACGGTGGAACAGTTACTATAAAAAGTTTTTATCTGTACTACTTTGATAGGGTTTTACAAATAATTTTCATTTATAAGTTTGTGAAGTTGGTTTTCTTTTTCACAATATATAAGTAGTTTTCCTTTAACAACATCATTCTTTTATGAAAATAATTTATACTAAATTTGAGTAATATTTGATAATTTCATAGACTTGTCGGTTTGTCATCTGGTTTTCATGACTAATACAGTGTGCTTTTAGTATTTTTGAATAAAAAAAGAAAAATATTATAATGGCAGTAAGGGATGACACCGTTTTAAAAAAGATAAGGACAGGCTTTAACATTAAAGATGTGTAATAAAGGA
>NZ_KV805814.1:9550-20615 GCF_001811625.1 Globicatella sp. HMSC072A10
TTTAACATTAAAGATGTGTAATAAAGGACAATTTGTTATAATGGAGAAGAGAAAATCAAGAAGGAGATTATTATGGCCCAACGAAAAATTGTCTTAATAGACGGAAGTAGTTTAGCATTTCGTGCATTCTATTCGATTTTAGATTTGGAACGCTTTAAAAATCGTTCAGGATTGCATACTAATGCTTTATATAGTTTTAATCGCATGTTAGATAATGTGTTACAACAATTTGAACCCACCCATGTATTAGTAGCGTTTGATAAAAGTGAGCGGACATTCCGTACTGAAAAATATGCAGAATACAAAGGTGGACGTCAAAAGACACCGAGTGAATTTAAAGAGCAAATGCCTTATTTTAGAGTTTTACTGGATGCTTATGGCATTAAACACTATGATGTCTTAGGTTATGAAGCAGATGATATTATTGGAACTTTATCCAATCAAGCAGATAAGGACGATCAAGTCGTGGTGATTTCAGGAGATAAAGACTTAATCCAATTAGCTAATGAGAATACGACAGTTTATGTTACACGCCGTGGGGTGAGTGATCTAGAACCGTATACCCCTGCCGTAATTCGTGAAAAGTATGATATTACCCCTGAACAAATTATCGATATGAAGGGCTTGATGGGCGATTCATCCGATAATTATCCTGGTATCACCCGTATTGGTGAAAAGACGGCACTAAAATTATTACATCAATTTGGAACGGTTGAAGCGATGTATGAACGTTTAGATGAGTTAAAACCTTCTAAAATGAAAGAAAACATTATTAACGATGAAGCAAATGCCCGCATGAGTAAAGACTTGGCGCGTATTTTATTAGAAGCACCGATTGACATTTCAGTGGACGATATTACGATGAATGAGAAAAATATCGACGCTTTAACAGAGTTTTATCGTCAAATGGAATTTAATAGCTTCCTATCAGCTTTAGGCAGTGAAGAAGTAATTAGCGATGCGTCAGAAGTGATGGAATCCGATTATGAAGTGATTTACTTAGAAGTGATTAAAGAAGAGCATTTACCTGATCAAACAGCGATTCACTTTGAAACGATTGAAGAAAACTATCATTTTGCAGATGTGGTCAAAGTCACTTGGTCAGATTTAGTATCCCATCAAGTCTTTGTCACGGAAGCAAAAACAGCTTTTGATTCAGCCTTGTTTAAAGAATGGTTAGCCAAGGAGTTAACTGAAAAAGTTTCCTATGATACCAAAAAAGATATGGTGATTGCAGCTCGTTTCGGTGCCTCTTTACAACATGTGACCTTTGATGTCTCGATTGCGACTTATTTAGCGGAACAAAGCCAAGACCAACATATTGAAGCCATTCAAAGCTTTTTAGGCTTACCGGTAACGGTGCAACTTGATGAATGTATTTATGGCAAAGGTGCTAAATTAGCCGTCCCAGAAGACGCTGAAATTGTCAACCAACATGTAGCCAATAAAGTCGAAGCGTATGAACAAGTCAAAGACCCGCTTTTAGCAAAATTAGAAGCTGTAGCGGCTACCGAACTTTTCTTGACCATGGAAATGCCATTGGCTGTTGTCTTAGCGAAGATGGAAATTGAAGGGGTTAAAGTCGATGCGGCAGTCTTAGACGAGATGAATACTTTATTATTAGAACGCATGGCCGATATGGAAAAAGAAATCCATGAGTTAGCGGGCCGTGAATTTAATGTCAATTCACCCAAACAATTAGGTGAAATTTTATTTGATGAACTAGGCTTACCCGTGATTAAAAAGACTAAGACCGGTTACAGTACGGCAGCAGATGTGTTAGAAAAATTAAAATACCAGCATCCAATTGTCGAGAAGATTTTGGATTATCGCCAAATTGCGAAATTGCAAGGGACTTATTTAGCGGGCTTACCACGCTTTATTAAAGAAGACGGCAAAATCCATACGCGTTTTGTCCAAACACTGACCCAAACCGGTCGTTTAAGTAGTACCGATCCTAACTTACAAAACATTCCCATTCGCTTAGAAGAAGGGCGTAAAATCCGCAAAGCCTTCGTACCAAGTCATGAAGGATGGCAATTATTTGGAGCGGATTATTCACAAATTGAGTTACGCGTGTTAGCCCATATTTCAGAAGATGAGCACATGCGTCAAGCCTTTATCGATGATGAAGACATCCACTCAGCGACCGCTCGCCGTGTCTTTGGTTTACCAGAAGATGAACCGATTACCAGCAATCACCGTCGCCAAGCGAAAGCTGTTAACTTTGGAATTGTCTATGGTATTAGTGATTATGGTTTATCACAAAACTTAAACATCACGCGTAAAGAAGCGAAAACATTTATCGACACCTACTTTGATAAATATCCAGGGGTAGCCGATTATATGAAAGAGATTGTCAAGCAAGCCAAAGAAGATGGCTATGTAACGACTTTGTTTAACCGCCGTCGTTATTTACCGGATATTCATTCTTCCAACTTTAATATCCGTTCATTTGCTGAAAGAACCGCGATGAACTCACCGATTCAAGGTTCGGCTGCTGATATTATTAAAATCGCAATGATTCGCTTGGATGAGGCCATCAAGAAAGAGAACTTACAAGTCAAATTATTATTACAAGTGCACGATGAGTTAATTTTAGAAGCGCCACCAGAAGAAATGGCACGACTAGCGGAGTTAGTTCCAGAAGTAATGGAAAGGGCTGTTGAATTAGCAGTGCCATTAAAAGTGGAAGCTAACCAAGGTGAAAACTGGTATGAATTAAAATAAAAGAGATGAAGGACAAGACTGATCATTGGTCTTGTCTTTCGTGGTTTATAGAAGAAAATAAGTCTTAAAGTATCATTACAATTTACACGATGAAACCGTCTAATTGTGTTTATAATAGCTGCATCAATGGCGAAGTATATCTGGAAAATGTAAGGGGTGCTGGCAGTCGTTAAGCAGTAGAAAAACGGACGATAGTTGCTTTGTTTGTTAATGATGACTAGGGGAGACGACTCACCGATGTCACTGAAAAAGCAAAAAAACCAAGCGGTGTTTTTTAAGTTTTTGTCAGCTCAGTCTAAAAAACTGACCTACTACGTTTTGAAATCAGGAAACGTAGCAGGCTCAAGTGAACTAAAACAGTCAAGAATGGGAGTGGGCATAAACTTGATAAATTTAGTTAAGATTATTGTTCATTAATTAATAGCGCAGTGGTTGAAGTGGCATCAAACTGTGGCTTAATGAGTTGCTTGAGCCCCACTCCCTTTAGTTATCGAAAATAGGCCCTCGTTCGTGTAGGTAGAAGTTAATATGAGTGGGAGTTTCTATCATGTGAAGTAATTGAGAAAATTTCGCAATGTGTGCGAAGCATCATTTGTACAAGGGTAAGATGTGAATACTACCAAATATTGAAATAAAATAGACAGTAACACTACGGAAATGTAGGTGAAACATTGATAACAGTAATTACCTTTGATGAACTACAACGCCATTAAAATGGCGTGTTTCTAGGAACACTCATGACTTGTTCTGCTTATTTCAAAGCAAAACAGCGGTCTAAGCTATTTAACTAAGGCCAGTTCCAGGCCAATATTTAATATATTTTTAGCTGCGTTGATATCCCTATCATGATGCATATTACACTTCGTACAAGTCCAATGACGTATATTTAACGCTTTTTTTCCGCTTTCATATCCGCAATTGGAACATTTTTGTGACGTCTTGTACGGATTAATCGCTACAAATGTCTTATCGTACATTGCGCACTTTGCCTCTAGGATTGTTCTAAACATCCGCCAGGATTGGCCAGCAATCGAACGAGCTAATTGATGATTTTTCATCATATTAGTCGTCTTTAAGTCCTCTAGGACGATAACGTCATAACGTTTAACCATATCGGTTGTGATTTTATGAATGTAATCCTTACGGATGTTTTTGATACGTCGATGAATACGGGCAACTTGGCGTTTGGCTTGCTGGTAGTTTTTCGCATCCACTAAAGCGACACCGTTCTTTTTGGCTTGTAAACGTCTACGGGCCATTCGCTTTTCCCAATAATGTAATTGTTTCTTATAAGACAAATGTAGTCGCTGACTTTGATATTTTTGACCATCAGACGTAATAGCTAGATCACTTACACCTAAATCGACACCGACTACATTCCCTGTTTTGGGCATTGCTTGATTATCGCTTGTGACTAAAATGGAGATATAATAGTCGCCACTAGG
Organism: Globicatella sp. HMSC072A10; assembly: GCF_001811625.1. Lineage (NCBI taxonomy): Bacteria > Bacillati > Bacillota > Bacilli > Lactobacillales > Aerococcaceae > Globicatella > Globicatella sp. HMSC072A10. Next base: position 13,726 of record NZ_KV805814.1, read on the forward strand.
TGTATATTTTACGGTGACAGATTTTATACGTTCATTCTCAATGTGAAGCACACTTGATTTACATTTTATCCAACCTAGTTTCGGTAATTTGATATACCGTTGATTGTCATTGAAACGAATGTTGTTGCCACGTATGGTACTTAAATACGACTGTCTGGTGTTCTTCTTTGATTTGAATTTTGGGTATTTTGAATAACCTTTAAAAAAACGAACAAAAGTTTCGGATAAGCGTTTAACACTACATTGAACAGCTACGCTATCAACTTCACGCAACCAAGGATATTCCTTCTTCATTTGCGGAATAAGAGAGGATAACGCATTATAAGACAGCATCTGAAGGTTAGGATTGTTTTCATACCGTGCATTCAACATGGCCAACATTTCGTTTCAGATGAATCGGGTATGACCAAAGGTCATATGAATTAACTGACGTTGTTTTTCGTTAGGATAGATTTTACACTCAATTCCCTGGTACATGTTTTCACCCCCCTGTGTTTATAGATATATTATACCATACATATGACACTTGTTTATAGCGATATCAATTGATATAATGTATTTAGAGAGGTGTTTACGCATGATAGTGAAAACAAGGACAAATGTCTATGATTTTAATTTCCATTTGGTTTGGGTAACAAAGTATCGTAAAGAAATATTTACAACCATTGAAAAACAAAACGCCATGCAAGATATGTTGACCCACATTTGTGATGAACACGATATTGTCATCCAATCGCTGCAAGTGATGCCTGACCATATCCATATGTTGATTTCGTTCAACCCTAAACATGCCGCAAGTAGTATCGTCAAGACACTTAAAGGGAAATCTGCCCGTCGATGGTTCAAAGCTTATCCAGAAACAAAGGCAATGTTATGGGGTGGCCATTTATGGACATCTAGTTATTTCATGTCAACAGTAGGGAGTACATCTAAAGAAACTGTTAAAAAATATATTGAAAATCAATTAACGGAATACAATGACGGTCGCCCTAGAACTTGATTCATCCATGTAATGAATTACACGGTTTTCTAAAGGGGCGACTTTAAATAAAATCAAATTAATATATGAGGGTACCGCTTAGCATAAATAAATACTGTAATGAGCGGTTTTACTAAAGGAGTTTTAAGATGCCAGAATTACCAGAAGTCGAGAGTGTCCGTCAAGGGCTAATCCACTTGGTGCAAGGGAAAGTCATCCAGGATATTGTGATTGATTGGAATCGAATTATCGTCACCGAACAACCTTTACCAGACTGGATTGAACATTTAAAAGGTCAACAAATCAATACGGTTGAAAGACGAGCTAAATTTTTAATTTTCCGCTTTGATGATTGGGCGATGATTTCACATTTACGTATGGAAGGGAAATACCATTTTTACCCAGCCGATGAAGTGCCGGCTATTAAAGATAAGCATACTCATGTTCGTTTTCTTTTTACAGATGGTAGCCAACTACATTATCACGATGTGAGAAAATTTGGACGCATGGAATTAGTGGCACCTGAAGCCGTACAAGATTATTTCTTAGCACGTAAATTAGGGCCAGAACCGAATACGGAACAATTCCACTTGTCGACTTTTAAAACACAATTAAGCCAATTGAAAAAGCCAATTAAACCATTACTATTGGATCAAAGAGTTGTGGCAGGGTTAGGTAATATTTACGCTGACGAAGTGCTCTTTGAAGCAAAAATTCATCCCACTAGACCAGCCAACAGCTTAACGGATCAAGAAGTGGCACAATTATATGATGCGATTTTAAAGATTATGGCGGCAGCCATTGAAGCTGGTGGTTCAAGCGTGAGAACGTATTTAAACTCATTAGGAGAAGCCGGTACCTATCAAGAACAACTACAAGTTTATGGACGTTCGGAAGAACCGTGTCCATGCTGTGGTCAATTAATCAGTAAAATTCAGTTTGCCGGCAGAGGGACACATTTTTGTAGCCATTGTCAGCCAGTAGCATGCGTTAAAGAGGCTTAGAATTTAATCAGAGCCTTAACTAGAATGGAGGGGTTATAGAAGTGAAAAAAATTGGGATTACCGGTGGTATTGCGACGGGGAAATCAACTGTCTCGCATTACCTACGACAAAAAGGCTACACGGTCGTTGATGCTGACGAAGCGGCACGAGCAGTAGTCGCACCGATGAGTCTTGGGGTTGATAAAGTAATCGATGCTTTCGGCCACCAAATGGTCAAAAGTGACGGTCAATTAGACCGGGAATTATTAGGCAGTATTATTTTTAAGGATGAAGCAAAACGCGACCAACTCAATCGTTTGTTACATCCTTTGATTATGGATTGGATGGACCAACAAATCGCCAAAGCTGAAACAGAGATCGTTTTTGTTGATGTGCCATTGTTGTATGAAGTAGGCTATGACCAAAAAGTTGATCAAGTTTGGTTAGTTTATGTCAATCGTATGACCCAATTACAACGCCTAATGGAGCGCAATCACTTAACTGAGCAAGAAGCCAACCAACGGATTGACAGCCAATGGTCCTTAGAAGCAAAAAAAGAAAAAGCCGATGTCGTCATTAATAATGAAGGTGATTTAGACGCTTTATACCGTCAAATAGATCAGTTATTAAAAGAATTATAAACAGGTAATGTGGTAATCATAATAGTAGTGTTAGTGGCGAACGCGGCTTTTATACTGCGATTATCACACCATCGCAACTGAGGTTTGTTAAGACTACTATCACACCGTCGTAACTTAGATTAATTACAACTAGCTCAACATTGAAACTACAGGTTATAGGTATCAATAAGCTAAAATACGAACTCAACTTTATGAGTTTTGTTGTACAAAAATTAAAAGGATTAACAGCACAATATTCAAGCAGAGCGGAGTGCTCGTCATAACTAAAAGGAGAAAAAAGATGGATTTTTTATTTTTATTATTTGTTTTCGTGGTGTTATTTATCTTGTCAAGAAGAGATGAGCGCAGAAATAAACGCTATTATCAGCAGATGAATCACTATCAAACGTATAATCCATATGGACAGCCAGTGAATCCCTATCAACATGCACCGTACCCACCTTATGGCAAAGCGATTGGTAAATGGACTTATTTTTTATTGGTTTTATTTTTAGGTGGCGTGGGTGTTCATAAGTTTGTCGCTGGCAAATGGGTGCAAGGATTATTATATTTAGCCTTTTCATGGACCTTAGTACCTAGTTTATTTGCTTTTTTCCATTTGATTGGAGTGCTATTTAAACAACCAGACCAGTTTGGCAATATTTATATTTAATATTAGTAGCGTTAGAGGCGAGCAGAAGGTAACAAGATTTTTTTGCTGATTAATATTTGAAGCATTAAATAACCTCTATCGAATGAATCTAATAGCAGAAGAATCAATTCATTTAACTCATAAAACTTTCACTCCAACATTACATTATCATGAAATTAACTGAGGTTTTCAGAGTGTCAATGCCGGTATAGATATGCTACAATAGGAATAACTAACAGTGTTTAGAAAGGAGGAGCGCTTTTTATGCTATGTCCAAAATGTCAAAGTTCACAAACAAAAGTAATTGATTCACGTTCTGTCGATGATGATACGTCGATTCGCCGTCGTCGTGAGTGTTTAAATTGTGGGTACCGTTTTAATACTTATGAACGAGTGGAACGCACCCCTTTACTTGTAGTCAAACGGGACGGCACTCGTGAAGAATTTAGCCGTGAAAAATTATTAAGAGGGATTATTCGTTCCGCAGAAAAACGTCCGATCACGAGAGAGCAAATGGAACGTTTAGCATCCGATGTTGAAAATGATATTCGCAATTATACTGACACGGAGATTCCAAGCGAACAAATCGGTGAATATGTCATGCCTCGTCTTTTAGAATTAGATGAAGTCAGTTACATCCGTTTTGCGAGTGTATACCGTCAATTTCAATCACGCGAAATGTTTATGAAAGAATTGGAAAGCATGATGAAATCACGAAGTGAAGTGCTAGAGAGCGATGAGTGAATTAAAAAGTCCAGTCCAACCCTTTATCGTGAGACATAAAGGTGCCTTGTCGGCCATCCAAATGCAAAGCTTAGTGCAATTGTATCAACCGATTATCGGGATGGATGCCGTCAATTTTTATTTATTATTATTCCAACAGCCAGTCAATGAACAAAAGATTTCAACGCAAAAAGTTCATTCAAGTTTATTTCCTTATATCGCGGGTTCTTTAGGAAAAATTGATGATGCGCGCCTCCATTTAGAAGCGGTCGGCTTAATTGAGACCTATAAACAAACGGGTGAAGGAATCTTATACCCAACCTTGCTCTATGATATGCAATATCCATTATTGATTAAGGACTTTTTAGATAATCCTTTATTAAGTAATGCTTTAATCAATCAATTAGGCGATGTGGAATTTTTTGAAGTAGTGCGCCAGTGGGAAGTTGCGCCTATTGAAATGGCTGAGTACGAAGAAGTGACGGTTTCTTTTGAAACAATCCTGACGCCAACCCATAATGATTATCAAGCACAGGCTTATGAAGCTAAAAATGGTTATAATCTGCAACACCATGATCAAAAGCCACCCTCTATCTCGGCGGTAGATGATTTTGACTATACGCAGGTAATGCGCAAATTAATTAAAGCAGGAATTGATCATCAAGTTTTAGGGCCGAGGGTTAAGCAAGAAACATTGGCGATTCATAAAGTCTATGGCTTTGATGAAGAACAGATTAGTCAGTTATTATTAGAAAGCTATGATGGTGAGTTACCGGCTATTCAATATCAAGAGTTAAAATTAGCTGCTCAACGGATGAGTGAAAAGAATAAACGTCAAACTTCGAATGTTTCATCCGCATCGTCACAGCCGACGATAGAGATTTTTGAAAAAACGACCATCCAAACATTAAAAGAGCAATATCCTCATTTTGCAGAATCGGATTTAGAAATCATGGCGCTGTGTGAAGAAGTATCACCCGAAATATTGTTAACGCAAATTAAGCAATCAAAAAATGGCTTTGTCTCTAGTAATGAGATCCAGTATGTTCATAATATTGCGATGCGCTCGCAGTTACCAAAGAGTGTACAAACTTTCTTAGTCTACTATTTATTAATGATTGAGAATCGTGCTGATTTTCAAAAAGGTGAAAGTGAACGGATTGCTAACTTATGGCAACAAGAACAGCTAACCACAGTGGCGAAAGTAATGACCTTTGTTCATCAAAAAGCCAAAGATCGTATGATGAAGCAAAAGCAATACGAAAACCGCCAAAATCACACTAAATCATATCCAAGCTATCAACGTCAGAAGAAAACGGAGCGTCAGCCTTATTGGGCACAACAGAATCAAGAAAGTCAAGAAAACCAATCGGATACTTCGCCGGCCAATAAACCAACGGCTGAACAACCATCGGAAGTTGATTTACGTAGTCAATTAGGTCAAATATTTGAGAGAGGACGGGATGAATAATGAAAACTATTCAAGAAATATTAAAAAACTTCTTAAACGAACCGCATTTTAATGAAACATATAAAAAAACCGTGAGTCATATTTTAAATCATCCAGCGGTACAAGAGTTTGTTCATTTACATAATGAGTCCGTGTCTCAAGAAATGATTCATAATTCGCTTTCCAAACTGAATGAGTTTGTCTTAGAATATGATGCTTATCAAGCAGGTAAGCCGGGGAAAAATCCAGGTTATACCCCCATCTTATTTATCAATCAAAATTATATTGACATCGCTTATCAACCAACACCTGAGTTTTTACGGATGCAAGAAGAACGCAAAATGCGCTCATATATTGATAACCGTATGATGAGTCGGGATGTGCGTGATGCGAAGATTGATGATGTGAACTTGGATTCCGCTTCGAGAAAACAATTAATGTCTGAAGTGGTTTCGTTTGTGAGACAATATAAAGAGAATCCCTATCAAGCCCAGGGCTTATATATTGCTGGACCATTTGGGATAGGGAAGACATTTATTTTAGGGGCATTAGGTAATGAATTAGCCCGTCTAGGCATTAAAGTGATGATGTTACATTATCCAACCTTTGCGACCGAGATTAAAGAAGCGATTACCTCCAATCAGGTGCAATCGATTATTGATGATGTTAAGAAACCCCAAATTTTAATGTTAGATGATATTGGTGCAGAAAGTAATTCAGCTTGGTTACGCGATGATGTGTTAAGTGTCATCTTAGAATACCGTATGAAAGAGAAATTACCGACCTTCTTTACTTCCAATTTCTCAATGGATGAATTGGTCTATCATTTACAAGAAACCCGTGATGCAACGGAGAATATTAAGGCAGCGCGAATTATGGAGCGGGTGAAATTCTTATCACACGAAGTAAGATTAGATGGCGAGAATTTACGCCAAAAAGAAAGAGGGCATTAAGTCGATGAAATTTGATCCACAAGACCAACAAGATTTTTTAAGAATTATTAAAAGTCTTTTGTTCACCAGTATATTCGTCCAAATAGTCATTTTAGGCGTCTATGTCTTTGGTGAAAAACAATTAACCTTAGCCTTTCCTATGTTATTAGGTATTTTTGTCACCATCGTGGCATTAGTTTATAGCTTTGGCTTAAGGGACTAAGTGAATATAAAATCGAAGAGCGTGGGCTAGAAGGAAACCAAATGATGGGTAACTTTCTAGTCCACGCTACTTTGTTAACGATAATAAATGGGCAAGATTGCGAATGACAAGATAAACAGAGCTTGTTAGCTTAATGCTATTTAATGACGATAATTATTATATGTTTTTGTAAATATCGCCTCGATTATTAATTTCGATAATGTGAGTATTACCATTAAGAAAAGTATGGGGAAAACTATAAACATTCCGCTTGAATCTATCTATTTATCCGATAGCGCAGTCGTTGATTGGCCTCGAACTGCGTCTTAATGACTTGTTTGAGGCCTAC
>NZ_KV805814.1:20715-27905 GCF_001811625.1 Globicatella sp. HMSC072A10
ATCATTCGATTTTCTACTTCTGGTTCACTCCCGGTAATCGCCAATACGTAGTCTAAAACCATTATAGCCTTTTAGTTTTTTTACATCGCCTAAAGGTAATAAACTGATGGCAGTTAAAATTCTATTAGCATGATTTTTGGGAAGTCTTTTAATGAATTTTATAGCTTGTTTTGAGTAGATAATTTTAGTCATTAAAATCCATTTCTTTTAATAATTCCTGATGGGTTAAACTACCTTCGATTTTTTCTGTTTCGGTTAGTCTTTCCCACTTTTGGAGTGTTTCTATTTCCCATGGTTCAGGATCAGCTTCTGAAATCCCATCAAATAAACTAAAGTCAGTCAGTTTTTTCGAACTTAATACATATATTAATTTGATAATAGTGTTAATTTCATTTTGTTCAAGATTATCTAATTCATAAAGTAATTCTAATTTTTGATCATCTAATTTATTTAAAAAAGATAAAATCTTTTTTTGTCTTTTTTCCATAAGTTCACCCCTTACCATGATGGATAAATTTGACTTAAGTTTATCATATTTCATGCTGAATAGATAGGAATATAAAAGTAATAAAGATACTGAGAAAATATAAGTACTGATAAGGTTATCGTCATAAAAAGGGATAAAAAGTTTCGCCCATTTGTTGCACATAATTTTCTCACTAATAAATACGTTAACTAGATGTATTTTACTTGTTTTATTTTGTCTTAATGATGAAGCTAGGAATGAAATCTAGGCAAAAACTATAATAATTCCGGTTGAATCTATCTATTTTTCTGATAGCGCAGTGGTTGAGTGGCCTCGAACTGCGTCTTAAAGACTTGTTTAGGACTTATTCACTTTGTGTGGGTGAAAAACCAAACGAAAATCAATTCATTTTCTACCGTTTGCCGACTGTCTCGCTCAAGTCGTTCTATGTTCTAAACATTAATTAATAAAATGGAATTTTGTAAAGACTCATTTTCGTTATCTAACTACTTGACTATCTGAAAAATTTCCGTATGATTATATTTTGTATTCGCCATAAAACTCACAAGCAAACAGTTGTTTGAAAAGGTTTAATTAATAATTAATATAAGCTTTATGTGTGAGTGGGTTCACAAAGTCTTGCGAATTATACATTAAAATTAATCTGTAAGATTAATTTCGATTTAATTAGTATGAAAATATTATGAGATGCCCATTAAACGCCTTAATAGAGCCATTTAGGAGCTTTTTATAAGGTCGAAATCCTGTTAAAAATCTGTTATAATAGGTGGGCAAAATAAAAAAGGATGTGTCGAGAGTGGAACGTTACAAACCGTTAGTGTTGGATGAATTCATTCCCCAACCACAAACAAAATTATATATTGAAAGTCCAGAAATTAAAGAACTAGAAAAGTTAGCCTATGATGGGCCATTAGGTGCTTTATATACTAAAGAAAAAACTGCTTTTCATTTATGGGCGCCTACTGTAATGGCAGTGAACTTAATTATTTATGAAGATAACTATGCACCAACTAAGAAAATTATCCCAATGGTGTTGAATGATGAATTACATATTTGGCAAACAGAAGTTGAAGGCGATTGTCATGGTTTAACCTATCGTTATGAACTATTCTATACCGATGGGACGAGTCGTCGTTCAGTCGATCCTTATTCGCGCGCCGTTACTGTAAATGGAAAACGTTCGGTAGTGGTTGATTTACCACGTACCAACCCTGAAAATTGGGGTGGACGTATGGAGCCATTTTCTGCACCAACGGATGCGATTATTTATGAAGCGAATATTCGTGATTTATCCATGGATGTTAATAGTGGCATTAAAAATAAAGGTAAATATCTCGGTGTTATTGAAGAAGGGACTAAAAACCCATTAGGTTCAAAAACAGGTCTCGATTATTTAAAAGAATTAGGGATTACCCATGTGGAATTTTTACCGATGTTTGACTTCGCGACGGTTGATGAGACAGGTGAAGTGCCGACAGAATATAACTGGGGTTATGATCCGTTAAATTACAATGCGCCAGAAGGAACTTATTCAACGAATGCTTATGATCCATTATCACGTATTACTGAGATGAAACAAATGATCCAAGGCCTACATGATGCGGGTATTCGTGTTATTATGGACGTGGTTTATAATCATGTTTACGAAGTAGATAATCACAGTTTAAATCGTACCGTTCCAGGTTATTATTTCCGTACGACGCATGAAGGTTACTTATCAAACGGAACTGGAGTAGGAAATGATACCGCCTCTGAACGTAAGATGATGCGTAAATATATCGTGGATAGTGTGACTTATTGGGCTAAAGAATTCCATTTAGATGGGTTCCGTTTTGACTTAATGGGCATTCATGATATCGAAACGATGAACGCTGTCCGTAAAGCCTTAGATGAAATTGATCCGTCGATTATGGTCTTTGGTGAAGGTTGGGACTTAATGACTGAATTACCTTGGTATAAAAAAGCGAGTCACCATAATGCCATTGAAATGCCGCGAGTAGGCCAATTCAATGATGGGATTCGTGAAGCCTTAAAAGGAAATGACTTTGACCCTCACACAAGAGGATTTATCAATGGTGCTTGGTATACTGAGAATAAATTAGCCGATAACTTTATGGCGTCTATCAGTACCGGTCAATATTCTGAACCAGGACAAGTGATTCAATATGTCGAAGCGCATGATAATTATACCTTGTATGATCGCTTAGTGACGGCTGACCCAAGTTTAGATAAAGATACGATTATTCGTCGTCATGAATTAGCGACAACAGCGGTCTTATTAAGCCAAGGTGTTCCTTTTATCCATGCTGGACAAGAATTTTTAAGAACTAAATTTGGTGTGCGTGATAGTTATAATAGTGCAGATCAAATCAATAAGATGGACTGGTTACGTCAAGAAAAATATGAACATACTGTTGTAATGGTACGTGACTTAATTAAATTACGTAAAGCAGAGCCATTATTAAGACTGAAAACTTATGAAGAAATCGGCCGTACGATGCGTATCTTACATGCTTCATACCAACGTGTTGCGTTTGAATATCGCCAAGATAATGAGCGTTTGATTATTGTCTTGAATGCCCAATCAAATCCATTAAAATATGACTTAGAACAAGGCGACTATATTATGAAGTTAGTCGACGGAGAAGTCTTCCTAGATGATGACCATATGACAGGTGAAATCGACAGCTTCTTAATTGAGCCATACACAACCTTAGTGTTGAAACAGTATTTGGATTAGGATAAAGTTAAACCTTATATTTTTGTGTATTTAATTATAGGTGTCTGACCAAATGCTACTTTTTTCAACAATAATAAATAAAATATAAAAGTCTTGCAATTAAAATGAAATTGTTGTATTATATAAGTACGATATCAATGGTCGCCCTCGCGTATGCGCAGTCATGAACTGATGGGCGGCTTTTTTTGTACATTTATTTCAAATGAAAGGTATATATTATGAGTGTTAATCATATGGAAAATAAAGAATTAGTAGAATTACTAAAAAGCCGTAATATGAATTTTACTTATCCTCAAAGAGCCGAAGAAACATTAAGAACTGTATCGTATTATAAAATTAAAGAATTTGCTGCTCCTTTTAATAAAATCGTGGATGGTAAAATTGATTATCAAGGAGAATTTTTTGAAAAGATATTATCAAGATACTATCAAGATAAAAATCTTAGAATATCTTTATTACATGCAATTGAGGATATTGAAGTAGCATTACAGACTCAAATAGCATTTGTTTTAGGTTCTGTTGAGGGAAATGGGTATACTTATTTAGATTTTTCAAAATGGTGTAATAAAAATGAGTATTGTAAACATTATTTGAAATTGAAGCAAAATAATTTTAGAAGAGATCTTTTTAAAGCTTTAAAAAGAGGTAAGTCTGAAGAAATTAAACAAAAAATCAAAGCAGAAAATAATAATTTACCAACGATTTGGTTAGCAGTGGATTTATTAACTTTCGGACAACTGGTAATGATATTGGAATTAATGTCTACATCGAATTTGATTAAAATATCGAGTCAGTATAACTGTAGTAACGATGAGTTAATATCTTGGCTAAAAACTGTAAATTTATTAAGAAATATTTGTGCACATAACAACAATATTATTGATATAAAATTAAAGACAATGCCTATATTAAAAGACGAATGGAAATTATTCATTTTAAAAACGGGAGACAATATGTATTCGAATCGAGTGAGTGTACCTATTGTTCTTATAAAATATCTACTTGATAAAATTAATCCTAAATATAATTATTCAGAAATATCAAGTGCCATGATAAAATTGATTGATGGTAATGAAAAAAATGCTAAGTATTATGGTTTTTCAAATGAAAAAGTAATATATTCTATCTTTCCAAAAGCCAAATATAGAAACCGAAAAAGAAATTATTCAAATAGAAGAGTTAAATAGTTAATTAAAAAACAGATTTTCTAAAATGAAAACAGGATGTAAACTTAATAATATTAATTTATCCTTGATAATTCATAGTTTATCAAAAGTGCTGTCAACGTTGACTCTATCACCTTTATATTTATTCGCTTTATTATCCATTAAATGATGGAAAAAGCCCCTTTTCTAATATGGTAATTTAACACAAATACCACAGAAAGGAGTTCTTTTAATGACTTATTTACATGAAAATACCGTAAAATTTAATAATAATTTGATTGATTCTCACAATGATAGTCAATTATCTAGTAATTATGGAACAGCCCTCATGAATGAACTAACGGATGCTTTCCATTTTACTCAGACCTCTGAAGAAATGCTAACTTTTAACGATAAGCGAAATTATTGTTAACACTAAAATCTTAAAACATCTTATTCAGGTTAAAAATTATTTTGATATTGATTCTATAATCATTATTAATATTTTAATATTTATTACCATTCAAAAATTGTCCTCAAAGGTTATTTCACTTGATTAAGGACGATTTTTAAAATGAGTTAAATGTAAACGTTCTTTTTGGGAAAGTATGTTATAATTGAATCATAGATAATTAGGGGGTAATAAAATGAAAAAAATTACAAAGTTATTACTAATAATAATTTGTTCAATATTATTCGTACCACACAGTTTTGCACAAGAAACACAAAAAGAGAAATTGAATTTTCTTTTTGTTGGTGTTGATGCAGGATATGAAGAAGATCGTCTGGAAGAAATGGATGGTCGACTAGCAGATGCAATAATGGTACTGACTATTGACCCAGATGCAAACACTCTAACAATTTCAACCATTCCACGAGATTCGGTCATTGATATTGCAGGTTATGGTCAAAATAAAATTAATTCTTCATATTCATTCGGAGGAAAAGATCTAACTATTGAAACCGTTGAGTCATTATTAGGGATTCAATTTGACAATTATGTATTCTCGAACATGCCAGGATTTGTTGATATTATTAACAAACTAGGTGGCGTTACGGTAATTCCACCTATGTCATTTAATTGGTGGGAGAAATATTTCTTTGAAGAAAAAGTTGAACAACACTTAGATGGGGATCATGCATTAGCTTATGCACGCGAAAGATATACAACCGGTAGTGATTATGCCCGTCAAGGTAGAATGCGTGAGATGATGACGAGATTAATTAAAGATTTGATTGAAAAAGGTGAAATTGAATCTTATCGTGAAATATTTGAAAATCGTTACCAATATATATTAACTGATTTTGAATTTGATCAAATAGTTGATTTGTATCAAAAATTTGGTAATAAGGAATTGGAGATACACGAGTTTCAATTAAATGGTACATCTCGATTGGATGATGAGTTAGGGGCAGTAGAAGAAATTGTTCCTGGGTCCTTAGAAGAATTACATAAAATTGTTCAATAATGCTCACAAACACGTATTTAATTAGCTGCATTAAATACGTGTTTTTTAGTAGTTAATGTAACGTCTATCTTTTGGTTAGTCAATAAAAAGAATGTTTGATTTCAACAAAAAGCAATGAAATTGTAAAGTAAATTTTAGATAGCAAGATAATTTAAATTAAAAACTTTGGATGAACACATTATAATAAGAAAATTGTTTGATAAGCTATCAATGATTAGCTAAATAATTTACAAATTAATAATTTTTCAGTTGCAAAATTTGGATTAACTAAAAAAAACTAAGAAATTCATTAAAATTACATAGGGTAAATTGACTTAATTATCGAATGTGTTACTATTTAGAATGATGAAATAAGAGAATTTGAAACATAATTAGAAGATAAGGGAGTTGCTTTTGTTGGCTGAAGGGGTTATTCAAGCACAAGTCAATAATCCGAAACAAAAAAATATGGATGTTGATATATTAAAATTAAGAGCCAAACGTAATTATTTAAAGATAAAAAGAGTGATTGATATCCTTGGCAGTAGTCTAGGAATAATAGTCCTAATACCGATTTATTTATTAGTGGCTTTGGCAATTAAAATTGAAAATCCAAAAGGCCCCATTATATTTTCACAAACTAGAGTGGGACTCAATGGGAAATTATTTAAAATGTATAAATTCCGTTCCATGATGGTAAATGCTGAAGATTATTTGGGAGATCTTTGGGAACAAAATGACATGGACGGATTAATGTTTAAAATGAAAGAAGACCCAAGAGTAACACCGGTTGGAAAAATCATTCGTAAATTTAGTTTAGATGAATTACCGCAACTATATAATGTATTAATCGGAGACATGAGTTTAATTGGACCAAGACCACCATTGGTTTATGAATACCAGGAGTACAATAACTATCATAAACAGAGATTATTAGTTCAACCTGGGTGTTCTGGACGTTGGCAAGTGACAGGACGTAATGAGGTAACCTTTGATGAGATGGTTGAAATGGATATTAAGTATATTAATTCAATTAGTTTAAAACAAGATATAGTATTAATTTTAAAAACTGTTTCTGTTATGGTATTTCCAAAAAATGATACCTGGTAAATCACAAAAAGAATAGGAGAGGCATTAATTTGTTTGATTATTTAGTCGTTGGATCGGGTTTATTCGGTTCGGTTTTTGCTTATGAAGCTGCTGAACGTGGCAAGAAAGTAAAGGTAATTGAAAAAAGAAATCATATTGCAGGCAATATCTATACGGAAGAAATAGCAGGAATTCAAGTGCATAAGTATGGGGCCCATATTTTCCATACTAACAACAAAGAAGTTTGGGATTATGTCAATCAATTTGCTGAATTTAACCAT
>NZ_KV805814.1:28005-28681 GCF_001811625.1 Globicatella sp. HMSC072A10
ATATGAATACTTTCAATAAATTATGGGGTGTGGTGACACCTAGTGAAGCAAAAGCAGAGATTGATCGTCAAATTGCGGAATTCCAACAAGAACACGGCAAACAGCCGGCTAATTTAGAAACACAAGCGATTTCTTTAATAGGCAAGGATATCTATCAAAAACTAATTAAAGGTTATACGGAAAAACAGTGGGGCCGCGATGCGAAAGATTTACCGTCTTTCATCATTAAGCGTCTACCGGTTCGTTATACCTATGACAATAATTATTTTAATGATATTTATCAAGGGATTCCGATAGGTGGTTATACTCAAATTGTAGAGAAAATGTTAAATCATCCGAATATTGAAGTGCATTTGAATACAGACTTTTTCAATGATAAAGAAGCGTTAGAAGCGGAAGCTACAAAAGTAGTCTATACGGGTATGATTGATCAATACTTTGATTATCAGTATGGTGTATTAGAATATCGTTCTTTACAGTTTGAACATGAAATATTAGATACTGATAATTATCAAGGCAATGCGGTTGTTAATTATACGGACCGTGAAACTCCTTATACACGCATTATCGAACATAAGCATTTTGAGTTTGGTAAGCAAGACCAGACGGTCATCACAAGAGAATATCCTAAAGAATGGCAATTAGGTGATGAACCGTATTATCCTGTCAATGATGA
>NZ_KV805814.1:28781-46918 GCF_001811625.1 Globicatella sp. HMSC072A10
TATTATGATATGCATATGGTCATTAATGAAGCGTTGAATGCAGTAAGAAAAGAATTTAAGGATTAAAATCGTGAAAATAATAAAGAATTATTTGTACAATTTAATTTATCAAGTGTTTGTACTGATAGTCCCTCTTGTTACAGTACCATATATATCAAGAGTTTTAGGAGCATACGGAGTTGGTATTAATGCATATACTAACTCCGTTGTTTCTTACTTTATACTTTTTGGTAATTTGGGTGTTTTAACATACGGTAATCGTACAATTGCTTATTCTAGAGATAATAAAAAAGCTACAACTCTTAATTTTTGGGAGATTACACTGTTAAGACTGATAACAGTAAGTATTTCTGTATTGGCTTATTTAATATTTATTGCTAAAACAGGAGATTTGAAGGGGGCTTTTATAGCACAGTTACCACTTCTCATTGCGAGTATATTTGATATCTCGTGGTTTTTCATGGGGATGGAAGAGTTTGATAAAACGGTCATTCGTAATGTTTTAGTTAAACTAGTAAGTTTAGGACTAATATTTTGGCTTGTTAAATCGAAAGAGGATACGATTGTATACATTTTAATTTTAACAGTCTCTCAATTAGTCGGGAATATTTTATTATGGCCATACCTAAAAAAATATCTAACAAAGGTTCAATTTAAAGAGTTAAATTTAATAAAACATTTATTACCAGCTATTCAATTATTTATACCGCAAATTGCGATTCAAGTGTATGTAGTGGTCAATAAAACAATGTTAGGGAATATTGCCGGGGTAAGTGAAACAGGTTTTTTTGATAATGCTGATAAAATTGTGAAAATTTTATTAGCAGTTGTAACAGCTACTGGTGTGGTCATGTTACCTAGAATGGCTAATGAATATGTTAAAGGAAAAATGGAAACCGTCACTCAATATTTAATTTATTCAATCAATTTTGCCAATTTAATAGCATTCCCATTGACTTTCGGCTTGATTGGGGTAGCGAAGGAATTTTCGTTATTATTTTTTGGAGAAGAATTTATTGGTATAGAGTCAATCTTGATGGTTTTATCATTAGTAATCATTGCTATATCATGGAGTAATGTAATCGGACAACAATTTTTATTGCCACTTAATAAAATGACCGGATATACCGGTTCTGTGTTCTTTGGAGCGATAATCAATATATTATTAAATTTAATATTAATACCAAAATACTCCGTTATGGGTGCCGCTATTGGTGCAACAGTCGCAGAATTTTCTGTCACTTTTTATCAGTTAGTGTATGTCCATAAATTAATTCCAGTTAAATTGTTATTTGCAGATTTATGGAAATATATGTTAAGTAGTGCGGTCATGTTTTTCGTAGTCAAATTATTAGGGAATTATTTCACTGGTGTGAAGGCTTTAATGATAATGACATTAGTAGGTGGATTAGTATATAGTCTATTAATTGTCCTGTTACGCCCAATGATTATTCAGATTATTCAAGAGAAAGCGATAATGATAATTAAAAAGAAAAGTTAATAATAGTGAGGAAGTGAAAATGTGGATAAGTTAATTTCAATTGTCATCCCAAGTTATAATAGTGCAAGTTTTTTACCTGAAACAGTCCCGACCTTTTTAAACATTTCAGAATCTGTACGAAATATGGTTGAAGTTATCATTGTTAATGATGGTTCAACAGATAATACATTAGAAATAGCCAACGATTTAGCTAATCAATATCCAGATGTTGTTCGTGTAATTGATAAAGAAAATGGCGGACATGGTTCGACGATAAATGCTGGAATTAAGAGTGCATTAGGAAAGTATTTTAAAATCGTAGATGGCGATGATTATGTAGATTCAACTGAATTTGAGAAGTTATTAATCGAATTAAAAACTTTAGATGTTGATCAAGTTATTTCTCCTTTTGTGAAAGATTTTTATAAAGAACAAAAGAAGGAAATAGTAGATTTTAAAAATGTTGAATCAGGTCAAATATATGAATATGATGCATTTTTAGAACGTGTGCAACGTATACCAGAAATGCACTCAGTTACCTATAAAACCTCATTATTAAGAGAAAATGATATTAAATTATCAGAACATTGTTTTTATGTTGATATGCAATATAATATTTTTCCAATGCATTTAATAAAAAATGTTGCTTATTTAAAAATACCAATTTATCAGTACCAATTAGGTGATGAAAATCAGAGTGTTAGTTTAACTAGCTATGTGAAAAATAAAAAAATGCATGAACATGTCATTAAATCACTAGTTCACTATTTAAATAATCACCAACAAAAATTATCTTCTACCAAAATTAAATATATAAATGAAAAAATTACCGAGTTAAATTCAATTCAAACGAATATATATTTGATGGATGAGTCGCATGATGAAGGGAAATTAGAGTGGAGTGATTTCCAACAATTTTTAATAAACAATCATTCTTTTTCAATTGATCATCCATTTGGAAAAAAAGATAAAATCTTAGCGAAATTCCCTCAGTTATGGTTGTTAATAGCAAAGGCTTACCAGTTACAAATGAAGAAAAAATAATGGAGGCAAAATTATGGAAAAGATAAATCTTTATCTTAAAAAAATTGAAGATAAGCCATGGGTCTATGAATCATTATTTTATGTTCCTTATTTTACTTTTATTATTTCTAATTTATTACTGATTACAACAATACCAGTGCCTTCAATTTTAGCACCGATTTCAAAACTTCCGTTGTTATTTACGATAATTAAAATCTTAATCGATATTGGAAGAAATCAAGTTTCAACACGAGAAAAAATTCAATGGTTAATATTAATTATTATTACAATTGGTATTCGTATTTTTGGAGGACAGAATTTTCCAATTTATTATTTGATTTTCACTTTAGGTTTAAAAAATATTTCACTAAAAAAATTCATTAAATATCATGCGTTGATAGTGGGAGGAATAGTATTAATCGTCTTCTTTCTGGCAACTATCGGATTTATTGAGAATAAAATCATCTATCGTTCAGATTGGGAAACGAAACGTTATGCTTTTGGTATTGGCTATCCGACTGATTTTTCTGGGTTTATATTCTTTTTATATGGATTTTATTACTATTTAAATCAAAAAAAATCAATATGGTTAAATAATTTTATTGGCTTTGGCTTAGCACTTTTTTTAATGTTTTACGTCGATGCGAGATTAGATGTAATGTTAATTTTATTACTCATAACCATTGTCACCTTTGACTACTATCGACCAGAATATAGAAAATATTATTTTTACGTATTTCCATTAATTTTAATGATATTTTGGTTATCATTTTTAACTGCGCACTTTTTTGTACCAAATCATCCGTTCTTTGATTTTATTAATAAATTATTGTCTGGTCGTTTAGAGTATGGCAAACTAGCCCTATCAAATTATAATTGGACTTTATTTGGTCAAGAAGTAATCATGAATGGCTATGGGGAATTTGATCCATCTAAGCCCTATAGTTTTATCGATAATGGTTATTTACAAATTTACTTAAAATTTGGCGTCCTTTATTTAACGTATTTGATTTATTTGAATACCAATTTTATGTCAAAATTATATAAAAATCAGCAATATTTTTTAATGATATTAGTTGGATTAGCCGATATCCATGGGTTTATAGCACCGCATTTTTTTAATCCCATTTATAATCCTCTTTGGGTCGCTTATTTTGCTAATATTAATCAACCTGCTGTTACAGTTAAGAAAGAAGTTAAATCTTCTGAGGATATTTTGATAGTTGGTCAGATTAAAGATAAAGGAACAGGTCTTGGTAAAGCTTTGAATGATATTATTCAATATGCTAAAGATAATTTAGGGGATAATGTAGCGGAATTGGATATTTCGGATAACAAACTCTTTTTTAAATCTTTATATACAATTCTAACGAGTTCTTCGAAAACCTTCTATTTTACACCAGCAGGATCATTAATGGGACATTTGCGGGATATCTGTTACTTGTTAGTTGCTAAGTTAAAAGGAAACTATATTGTTTTACACTATCATAACAGTAGTTTTGGACAAATGTTAGAAAAAAATAATTGGTTAATACCTTTAGATAGATGGTTATTTCAATCTGTAGACAAAATAATCTTGTTAGGTGAAAAACAAAAAGAAATGTTTCATCATTTAAAACTTTCATCAGATCGGTTTATTATTATTCGCAATGCCATTTCTGAGGAAATGTTCATCACTGAAGACGAGTTCAAACAGAAAAAAGGCAACAAAATTATTTATTTTTCAAATATGTTGACAGAAAAAGGGTATCAGCGTGTAGTCGAACTTGCTAAATTTATGCAGGATGATAACTTTGAATTTTGGTTTTCTGGGAAATTTTATGATACTTCATTAAAAAGTCAATTTCTATTAACCATCGATAAAATGCCAAAAGTTAATTTTATTAATGGTGTATACGGTAAAGACAAAGCTGAACTTTTAAAACAAATGGATTATTTTATCTTACCAACAGAATATCCTGATGAGACATTACCTATTAGTTTATTAGAAGCCATGGCTAGTGGTCTTTATGTTTTAATTAACGATCGTGGTGTAATCTCAGAAGTATTAAATGAACAAACGTCTACTTTAATTAATCATTTATCGATAGAAAAAATAGCTAGTGTCATTAAAGCTAATAAAAATTTAGAATATGATAAATTTAACATAGAAGAATTAAAAATCAAATTTAATTTTGAAAATGTACAAGCTTCGATATTGGATGTTATGTTGGAGGGGGTTAAACGTGACTAAAGTTTTACAGATTACAGGTAGTTTAAATATCGGTGGCTTAGAAAACATGGCTGCTAATATTGTTCGCTATCAGAATACGAAATATCAACATGATTTTTTAATATATGAGCCCACAATAAAAGGCTACGAAGAAGAAATGAAAGCATTAGGTTGCAAAATTATTCAAATTGCACCTCCTTCTAAGAGTATTTTGAAATATATCGTCAGTCTCTATCATTTATTAAAGCACAATCATTATGAAATTGTTCATATCCATACTTTTACAAGTAGCGGGTTTATTGCACCAATAGCAAAGCTTGCTGGTGTAAAAAAAATTGTTGTTCATTCACATACAGCTGGATTTGATAAAGAACAGACCTTTTTTCGTAAGATATATAATGAGTTGATGAAGAAGTCTATTAATTACTTTTCAGATGTAAGGATAGCGGTAGGCCAGAAAGCGGGCAAAGCTTTATTTAATGACCATTTTGAAGTTATTAAAAATGGCATTGATGTAGACAAGTTTCAATTTAATAAGCATGAAAGACAGAAAATTCGCAATGAATATCTAATTGCAGAAAGTGATTTAGTAATTGGACATGTTGGTCGAATTGCTACAGAAAAGAACCAATTATTTTTAATCGATATATTTAATGAGTTGTTAGCAATTCAACCCCATGCAAAACTTATGCTTTTAGGCCATGGTGACAACTATCTAACAGAAGTAAAGAACAAAATTTCTAAATTAGGTTTGGATCAAAATGTCTTTTTACTCGGCAGTGTTTCTAATCCAGCGCAATATTATCATGCATTTGATGTCGTTTGTTTTCCATCTTTATACGAAGGCGTTCCATTAAGCCTAATTGAAGCTCAAGTAAATGGATTGCCAATTATTGGATCTGACCAAATTGATAAGCAAACTAAATTGACCGATAACATGCACTTTTTATCCTTGGATGAGCCGGTTAAACAATGGGCAACCGAGATATTAAAAGTAAAAAGAAAAGATTTTAATCTTGATAATGCGAAACAGTATCACATTAGAAATATAATAAAAGAAATCGAATTTTTATATGATAGTAAAGATTAAGATTGATTAACAAATTTTCGGTAATTTTAACTTTATACTGTAGTGTTTATATGATAATCTTATATATATAAGAATAATTTTTGGGGGAGAGAATATGAAGACTAAAATGATAGGCAAGATTTTTTTACTAACATCTTGCTGTTATTTATTGTCTGGCGTTGCACCTATTAAGGCGCAAGAAATTGAAGGGGATAATTTAATTGATTCTGCAGAGATGTCGCTAATAGAGCAATCAGATATGACGAGCGTTGCCACTGAGCCAGTCGTAACCACGGAATCGCTAATTAAAGAGAATATTACTGCCAATAATTTAGAGGTTGAATCAACGATAGATGAAACTACCTCAGAGAATGTAGTAGCTGATGAGGAACAATCGTCGGAAGTGGTTGAAGTTAATGAATTGACTCATTTCCAAGAAACTACTGAAGTTTTAGAAGAAAGTGTATTAGTAAATGAAACAACAGTTGAGGAAATAATAGCTATAAGCGATGAACTTACTATTGAAACTGAAAGTGTTACAGAGGAAATAACAAAGCAATCCGAACTGAGTGATCAAACTAGACCTCTGCCTCAAGTTTCAGCGAAAGATATTAAGGTAGAGTCACCAAAATATGTTTCTCAATGGGTATTCGATGACAAGGTTAACCAGTGGAATTACTATGATTCAAAAGGAAAAAATGTATCTTATATGAATCAATTAGGCTACTGGATTAAAGATGTTCAACAATTTGATACTGTGTTACAAATTCCAGACAAAGGTTTTTATTATTTTGGTAATAAGGAAAAACAAGGAAAACTAATTCGTGATCAGTGGGCTTTTAGTGACAATGAGCAAAAATGGCATTATGGTCAAAATGATGGTGTCATTTCTTCAACATTAAGTCCAACTGGATATTGGGTGAATGGTGTTCAAATTGCTGATACAATTGTAGAAATTCCAAAATTCGGATATTATTATTTTGAAAATTGGGATACTATGGGTAAAATGGCAAAAAACAAATGGGCATATAGTCCAGCAGAACAAAAATGGCATTACGCAATTTTTAATGGTTTAGTAACTTCTACATTAGGGAAAAATGGTTACTGGATTCACGGTGAAAAACAATTCGATACAGTTGTAGAAATACCTAATGAAGCGTATTATTATGTGAAAGATAAATCACATAAAGGTGAAATGGCAATTGATGAATGGGCCTTTAGTGAACGTGAGAAAATGTGGCATTATGGAGGTCCTCAAGGTAAAATTGCTTCAACATTAAGTACAGCTGGTTACTGGATTTATGGTCAAAAACAATATGATACAGTAATTGAAATACCAAAAGTCGGTTATTACTACGTAGAAGATAAAACTACGAATGGTGTCCGTTCAGAAAACAAATGGTCTTATAGTAAAAAGGAAGATAAATGGCATAAAACTGATGGAATTGGTAAAATTCTAGAAACTTTCGGGAAAGCTGGTTATTGGAAACAAGGTATTCAACAGTTTGACAAAGTTTTATCGATGAATAATAATAAATATTTCTTTGAGCGAAAAGTTGACGGCGGAAAAATGTCTGTAAATAAATGGTCTAGAAGTGATGTTGATAAGATTTGGTATCAATCAAATAACAAGGGATATTTGACGCGTCGTGATAAATATGGTGCTAAATTACCGTCGAAAGTCATGCTCGATCAAGGCCAATGGAAAATGTGGATGTTATATCAAGATGGTTGGGAATCAGGATGTTGGTTAAGAACAGCTGCTAGTGGAATCAATTCAACTGGCGGAAACCAATCACCTTTTACTTTAATTAAACATATCAAGCGAACTGATGATCCTCGAACTGGGATGTTAAGTCATCCGTCCATCGTTAATAACTGGAACTTAGGTGGTGCATATTCAGCAATGTGGCCAGAAGCATTAGTTCCTGTTGTTCAAAAAATTGTTCCGAATGCTGCTGATTTAACAGGAGCTACATTTGAAGAGATTAAACGAGAATTAGCTAATGGTAATACAGTTCAAATTTATTATGCGTGGAAATGGCCTAATATCCGTTTAAATGGAAATAATGGTTCATCATTCTTAGCAAGTCGTGATTATCATTCTATTTTATTAACAGGTTATGATAGTACAGGTTTCTATCATCAAGAACATTGGGGAAATCCAAGAAATAATAAGTTCAGTTATGCTAATTTACAATGGCAATTTAATGCTTTTGGTAAAAAAGCAATTTCTTACCGTAAACAAAGTATTTTGCCTTGATTTAACCAGTAGAGACTTGGCTTTTGCCAAGTCTTTGTTTTTTGAAAGATATTAGGAGTGTAGTATGCAAAAGAAAATTAATTCTTTAAACATTATTAGAGTAGTCGCAATATTTTGTGTAGTTTTAGTACATTCAACTGAGTTACTTTATCACGGTCAATTATATTTACCAGGGAAAAATGACAGATTGATTTTTACGATTGGTTACACAATGGGAAGAATAGGTGTTCCTTTATTTTTCATGTCTACTGGTTATTTAATGTTGGACAGACAATATGAAACAATACATTTAAATAGTCCCAATAACTTTTTGAAAAAGTATGTTTTACCATTATTAATAAAATCTGAAATAGGCTTAATTATTTTAATTGGACATGATATTTTGTTAAAAGGCGAAACATTTGACTTACTAAGAATTTCAAAGCAATTGTTATTTTTAGAAAAATTACCAGGCGTTCAGACGTGGTATATACCAGTAATTCTAGGAATATATTTATTTTTGCCCTTAATTGCTTATGGATTTCAACGTTATTCAAATAAAATGATAATTCTTACCTTAATACCAATTGTTTTTTATCAGTTTATTTTGGTCGATTATAATCAGTTAAAGATTACCTTTGAGCACCCTATAATTGAGAATCAGTCAACATTTGAATTTATGGGATATTATGGGGTTTATGTCCTATTGGGTGGCTTAATTAAGAGAAAACTATTTACTTTTAATTTTAAAAATGAATTGATTTTCATTGGATTCTTTAGTCTAGTTTTATTGATAGTAGCTCAGTATTTAAGTTTTCTTGAGGGCTATGATTATCAAGTCTGGTATAATAGTGCGTTACTTTTAGTCACCACTGTAGTGTTATTTGCACTTTTAGTGCAGATAAAAAGTCAAATTTTATATACACCATTAAAAATTATCGCTTCTACATCATTTGGAGTATTCTGGATTCATTCAATAATTCAGGAATATATTGTTGAGTATTTTTATCAATCTAAGAGTTTGGAAATGGGGATACTCTATTTATCGCTATTAAATTTCATTGTTTCAGTTATCATTGTAGCTATTATGAAAAATGGATTGAACTTTATTTATAAAAATGTAATAAAGCAAAATAATAAAATATTTTAAGTGAGGAACAAGTTATCGAAATGACAGACATAAAAATTTTAATTGCAACGCATAAGACTTGGGAAATGCCCTCAGAATCAATCTATTTACCTGTACAAGTAGGAAGTAAAGGTAAAGACTGTCTTGGTTATCAACGAGACGATGAAGGTGAGAATATATCTGAATTAAATCCTTATTTTAGTGAATTAACGGCATTATACTGGGCATGGAAAAACTTAGATACTGATTATTTAGGTTTAGTACATTATCGCCGATACTTTACTAAACCTCATTATTCAAAAAAAGCAACAATTGATGAAAGAGTAATGGATAAACACATATTAGATTCTTTATTACAAGAGGATGTTGCTTTAGTTCCTAAAAAAAGAAACTATTATATTGAAACTTTAAAAAGTCATTATGAGCATACATTGGACGGGACTCATCTGGAAGTAGCGAGATCTATTATTAATGAGTTAACCCCAGAATATTTATCGGCTTTTGATTCTGTTATGCATCAAAGAGGTGGATATATGTATAATATGTTTATTATGTCCAAACCTTTATCGAATCAGTATTGTCAATGGTTATTTCCTATTTTATTTGAATTATTTGAACGCATTGGATTTGATGAGATGACAGCTTTTGAACAACGTTATCCTGGTAGAGTAAGTGAATTATTGTTTAATGTATGGCTAGAGAATAATAATATTCAAATAAGAGAAATACCTTATCATTATGAGGATAAAATTAATTGGTTTAAAAAAGGTTCTAGCTTTTTAAAAGCGAAATTTTTCGGAAAAAAATATACAAAAAGTTTTTAATGAGATAAGAAAGATCTAAAGAATTAGTAGTCATGATTTATGAATAAGCAAAAGACGTAATCATTAAATGTTTGTAAACGGGGGCCTAGCTGAATTACAATCGATTGTACAATAATTGAAGCTAAGATGACCTAGCTTTTTAAGTGTCATTCGAGTCGAATTCGACATCGATTAATGTTTTGTAACTAGTGACGTCTTAATTAGCGCGATTCGAGACTAAAAAATTTTATTTTGTTATTTTTTATTACAGTAGTTGAGAGGTCTCAACCTGAGTCCTAATGAGGTTAGACACCGACTTGATAAAATCAGTCAAGTGATTGCTCATTAATTAAAAGCGTAGTGGTTGAGTGACATCAAACTGCGTCTTAATGGAGATAGGTATAAACCTTTTTAAATTCTATTCAGTCATCGGTTATAATTAATAGCGTAGTGTTTGAGTGGTATCAAAGGGCATCTTAATGACTCGCTTTAGATCTACTCAATTCTGTGCGGGGGTGGACAGACGAAGCGAAAAACAATTGTGTTTTTCGATTTCTTGTCCACTCCCTATTTTTTTACCGAAAAGTTAATCATTTCCAATTTGAATATAAGCTCGTTATAATGCTAGTAAGGGAAAATACTCTAGGAGGTGTCAATCATGAAAAAGCAAACTTTATTCAAAATAGTAATACTAATCATCGCTTTATTTGCAGTCTCTTTTGGAATAAGAACATTTATTAATCAACCATCGGAAAGTGAGTCGCATTCTTTTGCATCCACACTAGAACCAGATAGCGAGAAAGTTTTTGGTAAAGATAGTATGATCTTTGCGCTTTATGGCCAGTCTAAGGCCACAGATGACCAGTCAGTCAAATTATTAAATGACTTAGTGCTAGTCTTTTCTTACAATCCTACTAGTAAGAAATCCGTAGTCGTTGCACTGCCGACGCAATTATATATAGATCGGCAAAGTAAGGATCAAGCTAATAAATTGTATCTAGCTAATGGTGATTCAAACGCTAAAGTCACTGAAACCAATCAAGCGGTGCAGGAAGTGATTCAGTTGCCGATTGATCGCTATATTGGCATTGATTTAGATAAATTTGCCCAGTTTGTTGATGACGTGGAGGGTTTAACGGTTAATGGACAAACACTGACTGGATTCGAAGTGAAAGCTTATTTACAAGAAAACTTGGAAGATGCGGATACTGCTGCACAATTTAGCCGTTTAAAGCAAGTCATAGACGGTTTAATTGCGAAAGTTGAAGCGAGTGATTTATTGTTTCAGCTTTCTTTATTATCAAAGGCTAATAAATTTATGATTGACCATAATTTTGCTTTAAGTGAATGGACCAAATTAGCTGAGATGGCGCCAAATTTATTTGGCAATGTTGACCTAATCCCACTGCCACTCGAATTAGAAACGATTGATAATGATCCTTATCAAGTGTTAAATAATACCGATTTAACGACTATTAAAGATCAACTATCACACAATAATGACGAATAAAACAGTCCTTAAATTATTTTTTTAATAATTTGGTCTTGACAGATGTGATGTTCTTCGTTTAAGATAAAAACACAGTTAAATAATGTTGACTATGAAGAGATAAGTAAAGGCTAAGTCTTTTAAAGAGAGCTTGTGGTTGGTGTGAACAAGTAAAGTGAGGTTTTGAAAATGGTCTTGGAGTCATGTTGTTATTCGAGCCAGTTGGTAAGGGTAACCCGGGGTCTCCCGTTATAGAGAGCGAGTATAAGCTTAAATTCTAGATAAAGCCGTACTCATAGAGGCAATTTTAGTAATAAAATTGTAAATAAAGGTGGTACCATGGAGTCTATTAACTTCATCCTTTGCGTTGAGGCGGGGATGAAGCTTTTTTTATTGCAATGATCTCCAAATCAATAACAAATCAAATGAATTGGAGAGATAATATGTCAAATAAATGGTTAAAAATCAGTGTCGCAGGTTTAGTATTATTACAAAGTCAAGTTGGGGTAGTCAGTCAAGTTAATTTCAATCATAGCCAGCTTCTAACGGTGCAAGCAGCCGAAGAACAACAATTGAATTGGACGCAATCTTCTGAGATTACGACTTTAGATTCAGCTAAATCTTATGATACTGTTGCTTTTACAGCGCTACGTCAAGTAGGTGAAGGCTTATTACAAATTGCTACTGATGGTAGTATTCAACCGGCCGGCGCTGAATTACCAACGGTAAGTGAAGATGGATTAACGTATACGTTTAAATTAAGAGAAGATGCTAAATGGTCGAATGGTGAACCGGTCACCGCGAATGATTATTTATATGCTTGGCAACGGGCAATTAGTCCGGATACCGGTTCAGCGAATGCCTATTTATTCTTCGTTATTAAAGGAGCAGAAGCCATCGCCAGTGGTGAAGCTGAACCCGATACTTTAGGTGTTGAAGTGGTTAATGATTATGAATTAAAAGTCACTTTGGAAGAACCTAAAGCCAACTTTTTAAATTATATTACCCATGTTAATTATTATCCACAACATCAAGCTACAGTTGAAGCAGCCGGTGAAGCTTATGGAACTGATAGTGAGCATTTTCTAGGAAATGGACCCTTTACGATTGAAGGGTGGATCGCAACTTCCTTAGAATGGACCTATACTAAAAACCCTGAATACTATGGTGCTTCAGACATCCAAACAAGCCAAGTGCATATCGATGTGGTAAAAGATCCTAATACCGCGGTTGAATTATGGGAAGCTGGTGAAATTGATGTGGCAGCCATCTCTGGTAATTTATTAGCGGAATTCCAAGATCACGAAAGTTTAGTTAGTTTCCCAGGAGTTTCACATTCTTATATTGAATGGGGCATCAGTTCGAATGAAGCATTACAAAATGAAAATTTACGTAAGGCATTCTCATTAGTCATCGATCGACAAACCTTGACTCAAAATATATTAAGTGGAGGAGCCGAGCCGGTTAAAGGCTTAGTCCCACAAAATGTCGTTTTTAATACATTGACCGGAGAAGACTATGTTAAAGAACAAAAAGACTATAGCACTTACGATACTGAATTAGCCAAAGAATATTGGCAAAAAGCGAAAGAAGAATTAGGAACGGATACCGTTGAACTTGAATTATTAGTAACCGATAGTGAAGTAACGAAGCAAATTGGTGAGTTTATTCAAGGACAAGTAGAATCTAATTTAGACGGCTTTAAATTAGTATTAAGACCATTACCAGCGAAAAACCGTTTTGAAGAAATGATGTCATTTGATTTTGATATTGCGATTGGTGGTTGGAGTGCTTCCTTAGGTGATGCGGATGAATATTTAGTTAACTTCTTAACTAATGCTGAACATAATCATGCCCAATTCTTTGATTCAGAGTTTGATGCCATAGTAGCCCAAGCGAATTCGCCAGAAAGCATTGCGAATCCTGAGAAACGCTATGAATTATTACATGAAGCCGAAAACTATTTATTAGATCGTCAAATTCTAGTGCCATTAATTCAAAATAATACCTCTTTATTGATTTCTGATAAAATTGATAATATTGAAGTTAATCCTGATGGTTCGGGTGTCGATTTTACAACGTTGACTTATCAATAAAATCAGTGAATCAATTTAGTTTAATTCCTTTCCTTATTAAATAGTTTATATGTGGAGTTAAGATGAACTTATCGTATCATGTTTAGTGTATTCAAAGTATTGGAAAAAGATTAAGTTTCAGCACTTTAATAGATACTAACGAATAGTATATTTTGTCTTTAAGAAGGTTAAAAATAATGACGAACTGATAATGTGTTAAGACGAGGGAGTAAACTGTTCTCAATTCAATCGCTAAAAACATCCCATGTTTATAATACTAATAATGCATAATGAACAGTCTGTCTTGTGACATCAATTAAGGGCAACAATCGTCACGATTTGGTGTTTTACAATATCTAACCTGGCACTTTGTACTTACGCAACTCTTAAGGGGTGGGCCTAGGAAGCTAACATCATGTGATGGTCGACTTTTAGCTCACTCCTTAGCTTATGTGTTGTTAAGCTGAGAAACTAATCATTTAACAAGGTAAAGAATTTCATGTATACTAACAATAGTTTAAATTTATTAAAAGAAAGAGGTGGCTAAATGAATTCGTATGGGAAATATTTATTAAGACGTATTCTTTATATGTTATTGACCTTATTTATTATTATCACAACAACATTTCTCTTATTACAATTCTTACCAGGGACGCCATTTGCTAATCAAGATTTATTGACTGCAAAACAATTAGAATTATTGAATGAAAAATATGGGTTGAATAAACCAATTTTTGATCAGTATTTGGCCTATTTGGGCAATATATTAAAGGGAGACTTTGGTTATTCTTTCCAATTTAATAATTTACCCGTGACCCAGATTATCGCGGATCGGGCTGGTCCTTCGATTCAATTAGGCTTACAAGCGATGGTTTTAGGGACGGTAGTAGGAACATTTCTAGGTGTTATCGCAGCGGTTAAGCAAAATACTTGGATTGATACTTTCACATCTATTTTCGCGATTGCCGGACGGAGTGTGCCAAACTTTGTTTTTGCCGTTATTTTACAATTTATTTTCGCGGTTGTGTTAGAAGTGTTGCCGATTGCGTTTTGGCGTGAAGGGTTTAAGTCAACGATTTTACCAACGTTAGCCTTATCGATTTCGCCAATGGCGGAAGCGGCAAGGTTTATCCGTACGGAAATGATTGAAGTGTTAAATAGTGATTATATTGAATTAGCTAAAGCGAAAGGTTTTTCTAAATTTTATATTATCTTAAAACACGCCTTGCGTAATGCGTTAATTCCTTTATTAACGATTTTAGGACCGGTGACGGCTGGTTTAATGACCGGTTCATTAGTCATTGAACAAATCTTTTCAATCCCTGGTATCGGTGAACAATTTACTAAATCTATTTTAGTCAATGATTATCCAACGATTATGGGGATTACGATTATGTATTCTACTATTTTAATTGTCATGATTTTAATTGTCGATATTTTATACGGTATCATTGATCCAAGATTAAGAATGGGAGGGGGTAAATAATGACGAAGGCTTTAATAGATTCAAAATATAATGAAGAATTATTAGCGAAGCTATCGATTGATGAACAATTATTAACACCTGACCATCGTCAAACACGACAAGAAAGCGAAAAAATCCATGCGCCATCTTTGAACTTCTTACAAGATTCGTGGCGACGCTTGAAGAAAAATAAAGGGGCGATGGTTGCCTTATTCGTAGTAATAATTATTGTACTGATAGCTTTATTCGCACCATTGATTGCACCAGCTTCACCGTATGCACAAAATCCAGCCCATGCCAATTTAGCACCTAAAATACCAGGATTAGAGTGGACGACGTGGTTTGATGGTAAAGCGATGAGTCGTGGTAAGAAACTCATCGATACTTATGAGAAAGCCAATGTCCCTGCCGGCACCTATTATTATTTAGGAACAGATTCTTTAGGTCGTGACTTATTGTCACGTATATTATATGGGACACGAATCTCGCTATTAGTGGCTTTTGTTGCGGCTTTAATTAACTTAGTATTTGGGATTATTTACGGATTAACTTCAGGTTGGTTAGGTGGCAAAGTCGATACCTTTATGCAACGTTTATTAGAAGTGTTATCAGGGATACCAAACTTAGTCATCGTTGTCTTAATGTTATTAGTCTTAAAACCGGGTTTAATTTCAATTATTATTACGATTGCCTTAACGTCATGGATTACCATGTCACGGGTGGTCCGTGCCCAAACCTTACGTTTGAAACAAACGGAGTATGTTTTAGCAGCACAAGTGTTAGGTCAACATCCGATTAAAATTATGTTGAAACATATTTTACCAAATATGATCGGGATTATTATCGTGCAAGTGATGTTTGCTTTACCAAGTGCGATTTTCTTTGAAGCCTTTTTAAGCTTTATCGGAATCGGTATTCCCGCACCGGATGCATCGTTAGGAACCTTAATTAGTGATGGCTATAAGACTTTCCGCTTCTTACCGCATTTAATGTGGTATCCAGCTACGATTATTTCGGTCTTGATGTTATCCTTTAATTTATTAGCGGATGGGCTACGGGATGCCTTTGACCCTAAAATGAAAGAGTAGGTGACGAACATGAATGAACCGATATTAAGTGTCAAGAATTTACAAATTAGTTTTAAAACCTTTGCCGGTGAAGTGCAGGCTATTCGTGGCGTGAGCTTCGACTTACATAAAGGGGAAACTTTAGCGATTGTTGGTGAATCAGGTTCTGGTAAGACGGTCACCACCCGTTCCATTATGGGGTTATTAAGTAAAAATGCCATCATCAAATCGGGAGAAGTTATATTTAATGGTGAAAATTTATTACAATATAAAGAACGTCAAATGCGAGACATTCGGGGAACGCAAATTGCGATGATTTTCCAAGACCCGATGACGTCATTAAATCCCACCCTAACCATTGGTCAACAGATTATGGAAATCTTAACCAAACAAAGAGGCATGTCTAAAAGTGAAGCCATCGAAGAAACGATTGAATTATTAACGTTATGTGGTATTCGTGATCCTGAAGCCAGATTAAAGCAATACCCTCATCAATTTTCAGGAGGCCAACGTCAACGGATTGTAATTGCGATTGCTTTAGCGGGCGACCCTGAGATTTTAATTGCGGATGAACCAACGACGGCTCTAGACGTGACGATTCAAGCACAAATTATTGAGTTATTAGAAGAAATTCAACGCCAAAAAGACATGTCTATTATTTTTATTACCCACGACTTAGGGGTGGTTGCGAATGTGGCAGACCGCGTAGCCGTGATGTATGCCGGTAAAATCGTCGAAATCGGGGGCGTAGACGATATTTATTATCACCCACAACATCCCTATACGTGGGGCTTATTAAGTGCCATGCCGACTCCAGACCAAAAAGGAGAGCTCTATGCGATTCCTGGCACGCCACCGGACTTATTGAATCCACCAAAAGGTGATGCCTTTGCTTTGAGAAATGAGTATGCATTAGCGATAGACTTTGAAGAGGAGCCACCGATGTTTCAAGTGTGTGATACACATTATGCGGCCACTTGGTTATTACATCCTCAAGCACCTGAGGTCACACCCCCACAAAATATTTTAGATCGTTATGAACATTATCGTTGCGAATGTCAACAAGGAGGCAGACAGTCATGAAAAAAGAACCACTTGTCCAAGTGAAACATTTAAAACAATATTATGATGCGGGCACTCCTAATGAAGTTAAAGCAGTTGATGATGTTAGCTTTGATATCTATAAAGGCGAAACCTTTGGTTTAGTCGGCGAATCCGGTTCAGGTAAATCAACTATTGGTCGTGCCATTGTCAATTTATATCAACCGACTGATGGTGAAATATTATTTAATGGCCAAAGTAATCAAGAGCGTCGCTCATTAAAGCAAAGACGCTTATTCAATAAAGAAGTTCAAATGATTTTCCAAGATCCTTATGCATCATTAAATCCGCGCATGAAAGTACGCGATATCATTGCTGAAGGGATTGATGTCCATGGCTTAGCCCATAATGAGAAAGAACGCAATGATCGGGTGAATCAATTATTAGAAACAGTTGGTCTTAATATTGACCATGCGACGCGTTATCCACATGAATTCTCAGGGGGCCAACGTCAACGGATAGGGATTGCGAGAGCTTTAGCAGTCGAACCACAATTTATCGTCTGTGATGAGCCAATTTCAGCCTTAGATGTGTCGATTCAAGCGCAGATTATTAACCTGTTAGAGCAATTACAAGCTGAAAGAGGCTTGACCTATTTATTTATCGCCCATGACTTATCAATGGTTAAATACTTTAGTGACCGTATTGGCATGATGTATCGCGGTAAATTGGTTGAATTAGCCGATGCGGAGGAACTTTATGCCAATCCTCAACACGCGTATACGCAAAGTTTATTATCAGCGATACCATTACCAGACCCTGATTATGAACGTGAGCGCCAGCGCATTATCTTTGATGAAAGTAAGATTGATTTACAAAGTGAAATGACTGAAATAAAACCCAATCATTGGGTAAAACCATAAAGAATAAAAATAAACAGCATGAGGCTGGACAGAGGAAAGGAAAATCAATTGATTTTCTATTTCTTATCCAATCCATGTTGTTTTTTGTGTAAGCGTCCTATAACAGAGTATCTATCAAT
>NZ_KV805815.1:0-434 GCF_001811625.1 Globicatella sp. HMSC072A10
CCCCGATGAATCATCGGTGTGTTTTGTGACGATCGTTTTCCCGACTGATTTTCCTTCCAGGATAAGCCGGCGTACTTGGCAATTTTTGCTTGAGAATCAAAGCGTTCAATCTGTCCGATTTCAGCGATGATTCCAGCAGCATAGACCGGACCAATACCAGGAATAGAAGTTAAGCACTGATATTCTGGTAGGATTTGAACAATATCTTCAATCCCTTTGTCGAGCTCTTTGATTGCTTTTTCAAGCGAGCGAATCTCACGGACTAAGACAGCCAGCACGATATCAATGGATTGGGCATGGACCTTAGAGAGACGATAACTCGATCGAATGGCTTTTTGGATTGTTTTAGCTAAGTCTTCGGGTGCTTTGAAGCGTCCCCGTCCAAGCTTTTGAATCAATTGGCCAAGTTCTTCTAAAGGCATATTAGCCAGGTC
>NZ_KV805816.1:0-2209 GCF_001811625.1 Globicatella sp. HMSC072A10
ACAAATCGGGATTTTTAAGTTGACTTTTATATCTATCAAATGCTCAATCATTGGTACTCTTGGCTATCGTTGTGATCGGCTTGTATCTTGGCTTCAAGCGTGAGTTCAGTAAGTTAATTAGCTTCCTCATCATTTCCATTATTGCAGTAGGATTGGTTTTTAATGCAGCGGGTGTGAAAGATATTTTATTGGAGCTATTCAATAGAATTATTGGCTCATGATACTTCTATAATAATGATATAATATATCTAATTAAAACATAGGAGGATTGATGAATGACTAAAAAATCAAAAAACTCAAAGTTTTTAAAAATAATTTACTTTGATGAAGTAGCGGCTAATGATTTTGTAACCATTAAAAATGGTGGAAAAATTGATTGGTCAACAAATGAAAATAAAGAAAGGTTAGCTAAGCTTGTAGCGGAAATAGATGCTCAAGCAAAAACTGGATTCAACCTTTTTTCTACTTTTAAGGCAACTATTTCTGGTAGTGTTAATACAGGTTATGATTCTAAAATGGCTAAAATAATGGAATCAACAATATCAAACACTTTATTAACTGATTATCTGTCACTAGCTGTAGAGGATAAAAACATTCATATCTTTAAATCTGAAGAGGTATATGCTCCAGAAGAATCCATAACCATCTATAAAATGTATAGTTCATATTTAAATGTGGTACCTAAAGAAGAAATACCCATTGATTTAACTGAACTTAATAAAGCTATACTTGGAGATAGAGGATATTATCAAATGCTTTTAGGAAGCGAACCTGTTCCTAAAACAGTTTTAAGATTTAATATTAACGCTTTTAAAAATAGTTATACGTTAGCAGACTTATCAAAAATGAATCTTACTTACTATGGAATTAAAGTAGGAACTTGTACAATGAATCAACTATCAATGGAAAATGAGTTTAAATTCGAAAAGAAAAAAAATGAAATAGACGTTACTGAAATAGTTACTGGGGAAAAAAATGAAGATAAAAATGATTTACTAGATGTATACGATGTAGTGTTAGGTGGTGTTATTAGTGAGTGATATAGTGATATTTTATGGTTCAAGAGTAAAATTTAATAAATCAATTCCACCTCAATATAAAACACTAACAGAATTAGTATATGAGAATGACAGAGATTCAAAAAATATGGTTATTCAGATATCTGATCAACCCCAACCAAAAAGTGAACCAGAAAAGATTAGGGTAGAAAATATAGTTGTGGGTTCAGATGAATACGCTGGTGTTAGAGAACATGTGATTATTAACTTTAATAATTTTTTAAGTAAATTTGATTATGATAGATTATATTTGCATAATCCCCCATTACAAATTAGTAATCAAATTAAGCGGTTATTTCCAGAAACAGAAGTGCATAATCAAGAATATACTAGTTTGGATATAGATGATTTAAAAGAAATCAATTCAAAATACGATGACAGAATTATTGGTCAAAAAAGTGCAAAAGAGAAATTACTACAAGCATTGTTTCCTGTTACCTTATCTAATCGTAAAAAACCAATAGTTATACTATTATATGGAATGTCTGGAATCGGTAAGACCGAAACGGCAAAATTCATTTCAGAGATTATTGGAGAACCATTATTTAGAAAACAATTTTCTATGTATCAAAATAGTCAGTTTGCTAATTATCTTTTTGGTGGTGCACATTATGAAAAGAGTTTTGCTAAAGATTTATTAGATAGAGAATCAAATGTATTATTACTAGACGAATTTGATAAAGCCCATCCCTCATTTCATAGTGCTTTTTATCAACTATTTGATGAAGGAATTTACGAGGATCAAAACTATTATTTGGAATTAAAAAAATCAATAATAATCTGTACATCGAATTACCTAAGCCTTGAAGAGATTGAAGAAAACCTAGGAAGTCCTATATTTTATAGATTCGATAAAATTATACATTTTAAAGAGTTAACTAGTGAAGAAAAAAATAAAATCGGTCAAAAAATCCTTGTTGAATCTTCAAAACAATATGAAATGCCCCTATCTCCTGATGTTAGAGAAAGACTCTTTGATAGTTTTATATATTGTTCAAATGTTAGAGAGCTTAGAAATTTAATACAGGATACTTTTGCATTTAACGCAATAGTTAATGAAATCGAAAAAGAATAATAGTAAAAACATTTGTATTGTTAAATAAAAAAGCATTAGATAAATAGAGTGACCCCAAATAGTTGGACCAGAGAGA
>NZ_KV805817.1:0-52212 GCF_001811625.1 Globicatella sp. HMSC072A10
ATTGATAGATACTCTGTTATAGGACGCTTACTGTGTATTTGCTCATTACTACAATTCGCTCCTTTATTAAATCTTAAAAAAGACTACCAAAACAAAATACTTGCTGTTGGTAGTCTCTACAATTTGGATTATTGATTATTTAAAATATCATCCATTAAGTTTTCATTGAATACACCTTTTCTTAGCATCGCAATTTCTTGCTTGTAAGGGGCTACTTTTACTTTCTCGTTATCAGGTTTTGGCACCCATGGTGTTTCTAAGATTTTTGGTAAATGCATCAATTGTGGGTGGTGAACCAATTCGTTAATAGTTTCAAATCCAATTGAACCTAAACCGATATTTTGATGACGGTCTTTATTACTATGGAATGGATTTTTTGAATCATTAATATGAATGACTTTTAAGCGATCTAAACCGATGATTTTATCAAATTGGTTTAAAACACCATCTAAATCATTGACAATATCATAACCCGCATCATAAACATGACAGGTATCGAAAGTAACCGATAATTTATCATTATGGGTAACACCATCAATCATTTGTGCAATTTCTTCAAAAGTACGTCCTAATTCCGTACCTTTTCCGGCCATTGTTTCTAAGGCGATTTGCACGTTTTGATCCGGGCGAATCACTTCATTTAGACCTTTGACAATTTGGGCAATCCCCACTGCTTCACCTGCTCCAACATGACTTCCAGGGTGCAAAGTAACCTGATTGGCACCTACCGCTTCCACACGATTAATTTCTTCTCTTAAAAATTCAACTGCGAAATCAAAATATCCTTCTTTAGTGGTATTGGCTAGATTTATGATATAAGGGGCATGAACGGTAAAAAAATCAATACCATTCGCTACCATAAATTGACGAGCTTCCTCAATTTTGAATGTCGAAATATCTTTACGACGTGTATTTTGTGGTGCGCCTGTATAAATCATAAAGACATTGGCACCGTAAGAAGCAGCTTCTTTGGCTGAACCTAGAAGCATATCCTTACCCGACATTGAGACATGAGATCCAATAAACATTAATTTACTCTCCTATTCTTGAATGCGTAAATGTAATTCTCTAACTTGATCATTTGCAACATAACTTGGGGCATTTGACAATAAGTCGACTCCACGCCCTGTTTTAGGGAAGGCAATAACTTCACGAATATTTGGTTCTTTAGCTAAAATCATGACTAAGCGATCTAAACCTAATGCTAAGCCACCATGCGGTGGGAAGCCATAATCAAAAGCATTCATTAAGAAACCAAATTGCTCTTGTGCTTGTTCCGGTGTAAAACCTAATAATTCAAACATTTGATTTTGCATTTCACGCGTGAAGATACGGATTGAGCCGCCTCCAATTTCATAACCATTTAATACAATATCATATGCTTGTGCTAATGCATTAGCTGGGTCTTCTTTCATAGCCGTTAAGTCCATATTTTGAGGGGCGGTAAACGGATGGTGCATTGCCACATAACGTTTGGCTTCTTCATCATATTCGAATAATGGCCAATCAGTAATCCAAACAAAAGCTAATTCATCTTGATCGAATAATTCGTGTTTCTTCGCTAAATGAACACGTAATTCTCCAAGAGAAGCTGCTACGACATCTTTTTGATCGGCTACGAAGAACAAGATGTCACCTGGTTGAGCATTTGTTGGCTCAGTAATGGCTTTATAACTTGATTCATCAGCAAAGAATTTAGCAATTGGGCCATTGAAGCCTTCATCAGTAATTTTTAACCATGCTAATCCTTTAGCGCCATAAGGCTTAACCACATTAATCATTTCATCAGCTGTTTTACGCGTATAAGCATCCGCTAACCCTTTTAAATTAATGGCTTTTACTTGTCCACCGTTTTCAATCGTTGATTTAAAGACACCAAACTCAGATTGAGCAGCAAATTCTGATAAATCAACTAGTTTCATTTCAAAACGAATATCCGGTTTATCTACCCCATATTCATTCATTGCTTTTTCATAAGTCATTGTTGGAAAAGCTTCTGTCATTTCAATGCCACGAGCTGCTTTTACTACACGTTTTAACATTTCTTCAACGATTGCTTGAATTTCTTGTTGTGATAAGAAACTTGTTTCTAAGTCTACTTGAGTAAATTCTGGTTGACGGTCACCACGTAAATCTTCGTCACGGAAACAACGAACAATTTGATAATAACGGTCAATACCAGCACCCATTAATAATTGTTTAAAGATTTGTGGTGATTGAGGCAAAGCATAGAACTTACCAGCTTCACGACGCGTTGGCACTAAATAGTCACGTGCACCTTCTGGGGTTGATTTGGTTAAATAAGGTGTTTCGACATCAATAAAATCAAGACTATCTAAGTATTCACGAATGGCTTTTGTAACATTGTGACGTAAACGTAAATTATTGAACATATTTGGACGACGTAAATCTAGATAACGATTACGTAAACGTACTTCTTCTTCAACGTCTAAGCGTTCTTCAATATAAATTGGCGGTGTTTTAGCTTTTGCTAGTACATTTAATTCATGAGCCAATAATTCATACTGTCCGGTCGGAATATTCGGGTTAATTTGCTCAGCGACGCGTTTATTTAAAACCCCTGATACTTCTACAACATATTCACTTCGTAAATGATCAGCTAAATCCATTTGTTCAACAGATAAATTTTCTGCATTAAAGACGACTTGACAAAATCCTTCACGGTCACGTAAATCGATAAAGATAACGCCACCTAAGTCACGTCTTCTTTGTACCCAACCTTTAAGTGTAATCGTTTTGCCAACTAATTCTTCACTTACTAAACCTGCATATACTGTTCTTTGTTCCATGTTTACTCTCCTCTAAAGTATTTATCGATGGCTGAGGTATCTGTCGTCAACTCACGATAAATGTTCTCGAAATCAGCTAATAAATCATCAATAGCCACTTCTTTTTGTTTATCTAATGCTTTATTTTTGATGGTAACCTTACCAGTCTCTAATTCATTTTCACCTAACGTTAAGGTTACCTTAGCATTTAATTTATCTGCTGTTTTAAACTGAGATTTTAAGCTACGACCTAAATAATCACGTTCAGCTAAATACCCTGCTTGACGGGCTGCTTGAACGATTTGTAAAGCTTTAATATTAACCGCATCTCCCATTGTTAATACAAATAAATCTAATGGTTCTTCTTCTGGTAATTCAATCTCTTGTTGTTCTAACAATAATAATAAGCGTTCTACCCCTAAACCAAAACCAAAACCAGGTGCTTCAGGACCGCCTAATTGTTCCACTAAACCATCATAACGTCCACCGCCGATCACGGTCGATTGAGCACCAATCGCGTCATCATTAACAATGATTTCAAAAATCGTATCTTGATAATAATCTAAACCTCGTACAATCAAAGGATTGACGGTATAAGGAATGTCTAATGCGGTTAACATCGCTTGAACTTTCTCAAAATGTTGTTGGCTTTCTTCACTTAAGAAATCTAAAATTGTAGGTGCTTGTGCTACTAAGGCTTGATCTTTGGCATCTTTACTATCTAAAATACGTAAAGGATTATCCGCTAAGCGACGTTGAGAATCCTCACTTAATTGATCCTTTAAAGGAGTAAAATACTCGATTAAGGCTTCGCGATATTTTTGGCGATCCTCTGGTTTACCTAATGAATTAATGTTTAATTCCACATTTTCAACTTCTAATTCAGATAAAATATCCCAAGCTAAACCGATCACTTCAGCATCAGTGGCAGGATTAGTACTTCCGAATACCTCAATCCCAATTTGATGGAATTGACGTTGACGTCCTGCTTGTGGACGCTCATAACGGAACATTGGCCCGATATAATAAACTTTTAAAGGTTGTGGATGTTCAGGACCAAATAACTTGTGTTCAACATAAGCACGTACAATCGCTGCTGTACCTTCAGGTCTTAGAGCTAGATCACGATCGCCTTTATCTTTAAAGTCATACATTTCTTTCGAAACAATATCACTGGTATCCCCTACTGAACGAGCAAATAATTCTTTTGCTTCAAAAATGGGGGTTCTTATCTCTTTAAATTGATAGGTGTCAAAAATCGCTCTAACAGTCTCTTCTAAATATTGCCATTTGTAAGTATCTTTAGGAAGAATATCTTCTGTCCCTTTCATCTTTTTAATCATTTTTCATCCTCCTTAATGGAATGGTATTTAGTATTATCAAATAATCAATGTCGTTCTTCGAGTGTGATGATTCTAACATTTTATGGATGGGTATTATAGAGTGGTTAGTCTAGGTTTATCCTCGTTTAAATGTGAGATTATTAAATAGTTTGGCTAACGGGTCTCCTCGATTTAATCTAGTCTTTCAATGTTAGTAAAAACGCAAATGATTGTAAACTAACATCAAATGTTTAGTTTCGTAGTAAGAATTGGAATACCGGTCTAATAAAGTAAAAAAATCCTAAAGCAAAAACAATTGCTTTAGGACGTTCAATACGTGGTACCACCTAATTTTGTAATAGTCATACTATCACCTCGAAGCCATATCGCGGCTAACGGAATAACTTTTCATTATTCTTCTCGATAGTGTCTTCGCTCTTGCCTATGTGCATTCTTTCAGCCACGGAATGTACTCTCTGGAGTTCGGCTTGCTACTTGTCTATGTTATCGAATATACTATTCATCTTTGTATAAGATTACCGTTAGTTAAAGAATTTGTCAAGTTTATTTTGATAAAAACAATTGATTGATTAAATGTTTTTAATGTACTTTTAACCTATCGTCCAATTTGTAATCGTTATAATGACACGATTATCACAAAATGATTACTATTCGATAACATTATTGAAAAGTTTGAATTTTCTATGAAAAATGTCTTATAATAATAAAAAGTACAATTGTTTTATATTGGAGAAATTATGAAAGATAATCTAATAAAATTCATGCGATTACTCTTATCGCGTCAATACTTCCCTCCTTTCATGACCGTATTAATGCTATTAATTGGTTCTTTAGCTGTCTTCAGTTTAATTACAGATGAACAGGTCACAATTGAAAAAGATCAAGTTGTAGCACGGATAGAACCAGCAACAAATTCGGAAAGTATCGCAACCTTAGAAAAAGGTAAAAGCTATGATATTTTATCTAAAGCGAATGGTTGGTACAAACTGAGACTGAATGCTCGTAGCGATGGTTGGGTGCCTGAATGGTTTATTGAAAGTGAAACATTAACTAGTGATCATGCCATTGCGGCCCATATATTAGTTGACACACCGGTTTATACCGAAATGAACGAAAAATCAGCTGTGATGACTACGATTCAACCTGAAAATTACCTGATTGTTCGCTTCGAGAAAAAAGGTTGGCTACAAGTTGAAGTCGATGGTCGATATGGATACATTAAGACGCGGACAGTCAATTTAATCAATTTAAGTGATGTGCCTTCGATTGATCCTGATAAACTGGATGAAGTCTATGACCCAGTAGCCATTCAAAAAGCAAAAGAAGCAGCTGAAAAAATAGTGGTTGTAAGATATTCTGGTGAACCATTATTTGATGCTCCTTCATTGAATGCCAATCGTATTTATGATATTGCTTATGGTCAAAAATTCAAATACATTGATGAAGTCGTTTCGGCAGATGGTAATGAAACAGAATTTATTTTAGTTGAAGATAGTGATGGTCTACAAGGTTATGTAGAAAGTCGAATTGCGGGAATGGAAGCTGATTCGATTGGCCATGTGACTGAGAAAACTGCTCAATCATTACAAGATGCGGTCATTATGATTGACCCGGGTCATGGTGGTGAAGATTCCGGTGCAACAACTGAAGATGAATCCGTCTTTGAGAAAAACATTACCTTATCTACTTCGCTCTTATTAAAACAAAAATTAGAAGCGGTTGGAGCAAAAGTCCTTATGACTCGTGAAACCGATGAATTCATCGATTTGATACCGCGTAGTGATTTAAGTAATGAGCAACAAGTCGATGCCTTTATCAGCATTCATTTTGATAAAGGTCAAGTTGGCTGGTCTGGTTCCACTACCTATTACTTCCATGAGAATGATTATGAATTAGCCAAAAGTATCAATGATGCGATTTCGACACTCGCCTTACCGAATAACGGAACCTTATTTGGCAATTACTCTGTATTAAGAGAAAATACGCGTCCGGCTGTATTATTGGAATTAGGTTATATGTCCAATGCGACTGATATACAATATATTACTTCAGCTGATTATCAAGATGCAGTAACGAATGTCATTGTAGCTGCTTTAGAAGAATATTTTAGTAAATAAAAATTTAAGACCTTGAACTTCATCTTTGGACTTCAAGGTCTTTTTGTTTATTTAAACACTATCGCGAATATTCAAATTATTATGTTAATGAGCCCCCTATTTATCTTTGTAACTATAAAATATCTCACATTAAAACGGGACTGGACAAGAGGTTGATAATTTGCTTCGTCTTCCCCCCGAAAAAAGTTGGAATAGGTCTTAAAGATGAAATTTGATGCTAAACAACCATTGCACTTTCAATTAACGAACTAATAACGAACTAAAATTTGACTGAATTTATATAATAGTTGTTCCCCACAGTAAGACGAAGTTTTAAATCTAGTCTCCCATTGAGCTATAAAAAAAGAGGGAACCAAACAGTATTTCAAACTTTTGGTTCATCCTCAATCATAAATATAAAATTAGTCACCTAAAATTTCTGTTTCTTTTTCTGCAGAAACTTTTTCTAACTCTTTAGTTGCTTCATCAATGATTACTTGAATATCTTTTTCATAATCTTTCACATCATCTTCAGTCAATTCATTATTTTTTTGCATTTTTTTCGTTTGATCAATTGCATCACGACGAATATTACGTAAAACAATTTTAGCATTTTCTTGCTCTTTACCAACTTGTTTAACTAATTCTTGACGTCGCTCCTGAGTTAAAGCAGGAATGACTAAACGAATCACGCTACCATCATTTGAAGGGGTAATCCCCACATCAGACTGTAAAATCGCTTTTTCAATCTCAGTTAAAGATGATTTATCATAAGGTGAGATTAATAACATTCTCGCTTCTGGAACGGTAATACTTGCTAATTGATTTAATGGTGTTGGAACGCCATAATATAATACATTCACATGATTTAAAATACTAGCGTTTGCACGTCCTGCACGAATTGTTGCTAATTCATTACGGTAAGCATCAATTGCTTTATTCATTCGTTGTTTTGTTTCCTTTAAAATGTCGGCTGCCATAAAGACTCCTCCTATATTGACTCTTTTTTATTATTATAGCATACTCTTTGATGAATTCCTATTCTAAGCAGAGTCTTAATAAATTATTTTATGAAAATAAGGAGCAAATACCCGACAAACTCAAGTATTTACTCCTTTAATCACTTATCTTAACGTAATATTTCAACCACGTTTTTTCTAGCGGCAGTTCTAGCCGGGAAAACACTAAAACTAATGCCAATTAAAACAGAAATTGAGACACTAATTAAAGCTGTCGGCACATCGATTAAGGCTTTAAACGGCAAGAAATTGCCTGCTATAATCGCAATACCAACACCAAACAGATATCCAATTAGACCGCCTAAAGTTGTGATGGAGATTCCTTCCAATAAGAACTGCCATTGAATACTCTTTTGCGTAGCTCCCAGTGAACGACGTATCCCAATTTCTTTCGTTCGTTCAGAAACAGAAATATACATCATATTCATTACACCAACTCCGGCGATAAATAATGAAATTCCCGCCACAGCCCCAATAAAGTAGGTTACCATTGATACTTGTTGACCAATTGATTCCATCATTTCGGACATATCGAAATATTCATAAGTACCATTCTCTTTCTCAGAACCATTTTCTTTTAAATAATCTGCGATTTTA
Organism: Globicatella sp. HMSC072A10; assembly: GCF_001811625.1. Classification (NCBI taxonomy): domain Bacteria; kingdom Bacillati; phylum Bacillota; class Bacilli; order Lactobacillales; family Aerococcaceae; genus Globicatella; species Globicatella sp. HMSC072A10. The sequence goes on from NZ_KV805817.1 coordinate 7,845, forward strand.
CGACTAATGCCACTGACATTGGAATCTGGTTTATAAAATGCTTTAATACTAAAATCCACATTCGCATTGGGGTTGAGTAATTTATTGGTTCCTCTAGGAATAATGACTTGAGGTGCATCCGAACCGCCAAAACCGTAATTTTGGATGTCTTCAATTTCTTTTGCCGTTAACTCAGTAGCGTAGACTCCGACAATCATATAACTGGTCCCATCAATCTTAATGGATTGATGAATGGCTTTTTCTGGATTTTCAAAAATATCGGCGGCAACGATGTCGTCAATAATGACATTACGTTTCGCTGCTTTAGAGTCATAGTCATATAAATTGCGCCCATATAATATTTGCTGATTCGTTACATCGAGATATTTTGTGCCATAGGTCTTGGATTCTTTATTGGCGAAATCCAAGGTAGCATAATCAACCGAATCCTCATCATCAGAAGATGGAACGACTTCATCCACCCCTGGAATTTGGCGGATGCCGTCCAAAGTATTGGTATCAAATGGATCTAATTTTGACCAATCCACATCCATATTGGATACATTAAAATGGAACATTTGACTGGGACGTCCTTTGGAATCTTGTGCTAATTCATCCAAAGTTTTCTTACGAAAACCATTCCCCAGACTTAATATTGTAATAACCGCTGCAATGCCGATGATAATACCAATCATCGTTAAAAACGTTCGTCGACCATTCATTTTTAAGGTTGATAACGACGATTTAAAAATTTCACTCATCCTCATTATTTAACACCTCATCAAAAACTAATGGTTTTTCACTTAATTCGTAAGTGGCTTCACTCACTTCATTCGAATGAATTTGCCCATCGACAATACGCACTTTTCGAGTCGCATAAGCTTGTAAGTTAGGATCGTGAGTTACTAATACTACTGTTACCCCTTGTTCACGATGTAAACGGGCTAAGATATCCATAATCACTTTGGAGGTTTTAGTATCCAATGCGCCCGTCGGTTCATCAGCGATAATAAATCGTGGTTGGTTAATTAAGGCCCTTGCGATGGCAATCCGTTGCTTTTGACCCCCGGATAATTCATGTGGACGGCTATTAAACTTACTACCTAAACCGACACTCTCTAGAGCTTGTTGAACTCTTTCTTTAGTTTTTCTAGCCGGCATACCTTTATATAACAGTGGTAAACGTATATTTTCATTGACCGTCATAGTCGGAATTAAATTAAAATCTTGAAAGACAAAACCAACCATTTCATTACGTAAAACAGAAATTTGTTTATCGGTTCTTGCTTCTACTGGTTTACCATCAAAATTATAATGGCCTTCGAACTTATTATCTAAAAATCCTAAAACATTAATTAAAGTGGATTTTCCAGAGCCTGAGGGTCCCATAATGGTCACAAACTCATTGCGATAAATGGATAAATCAATATCGCGTAAAACATGTAATTGATGCTCTCCCACTTGATAATATTTGTTGATTTTTTTCATTTCAATGAGCGGTTGCTGTTGCATTTCGCTAGTCATACTATTGCACATCCCCATCCATTGGCTCTTCTGCTGGAGGCATGGCCATCGGGTCAACCACCGACACAGCTTGACCATCGGTTAAGTCATAAGGATACATGATCAATTGATCCCCCTCATTCAACCCTTTTAAGACCACTTTTTGTAAACCTTGAGTCATCAATTCAATTTTTGTTTTGACTGCTTTACCGTCTAAATATAAAAAGACATAATGATCTTCCCCTTCTTCAACAATCGCATCAGAAGGTATCGCAAAACCTGGTAATGTGATATTCACTTTAGCAGAAAAACCAGCTTGTAGAGGTTCATCAGGTTGTACAACAAAACTAAATTGACTCGCATTGCTGCTACCGCCAGGGTTAGAAGCAGCTAGACCTTCAGCTGAATCAGTTTGGCCATTGGTTCCGCTATAGGAAGGGATTTTATCATAATCAACAATCTTACCTGTTACAGTCCGGTCCTCTGCTGGTATATAAATATTGACGGCACGATCTTCTGCTAAAGCGTAAAAATCGTATTCCGTTACACTCCCGACAACGGAACTCTCTTCAGACACAATGCGTACTACGGGTACATTAGGATTATCTTTGGCATCTGGGTTAACCATCGCAATCCCATCGGTCTTCGCGAGAACTTTATTATTTTGTAGTTCTTGTTGACGAATTAATTTAATTTCTAATTCTTCAATTTGCTCATTAACTTGACGGATTTGTTCTTTAATACCTTCACTAGGATCTGCTGCTGATTCCATTGCTGACATCTCCATACCACCGGTATCGAGTGCACCTTCAGGACTATCTTGAGAAAGAGAGCTATCTGTGTTGGTATTAGCCGGAACATTGACTGAAGGCGAGGTTGATTTGCCAATTGCTTCGACAATATAATAGGCTTGTTTGCCATCATTTCCCCAATAATACGCAATTTGGTCCCCTTGATAATTATATTCTCCGCCTGTATAATCACTTAATTGTTTAATTAATGCTTGGCGGGTATTATATAATTTCGTTTGCTCACGGTATAAATCCTCAAGAGCATATTGATTTTCTTTTGAGGTTTGCTTGTAATTATATAAAGTGGTGCCTTTGGTTACTTTTTGCCCATCTTTAACTAAGATGGCTTCAATTTCACCTAAATCCGCTTGATAAAAATATGCGGTATCAGTCTTTAATTTTACACTCGCATCCACAGTAACGGGATCTTGTCTAAATAAATTATATAATGTATAGGCCATTTCGCCTTCAACCGGCATGCCATCTGGCCCCAGCTCCATATTTTCGCTCCACATCATCTCATCTTGTTGTGTTGGGAAAAAAGTGTTTTTCGCAAAAAAGAAGATGCCGGTTAAAGCAATGAGACCGCCAATAATTCCTAAAATTAATTTACGCTTAATATTCATATGCCACATCCTACCATTAATCTTGTACTTTATATTATCGTTATCATAACATTTTAGGGCTAAAAAATAAATGTTAAAATAAAAAACACAGAAAAGAACTTCTAACTTATTATTTAATATCATCTATTAAGCAATAAATCAAATGTTTTTTCTATGTTTATAAAAAATTTAAAGATTATAATCTTCTGCGTATGGCGTTCCAAACATACCAACAAAAGTAATAAACTGCTTTTGGTAAAGGTAATTGTTCTATATTATAATAAGTATTCCATGTTCTTTTTAAAGCGCCCCAACGGTCACTCGAAATCGAACCGGCAACTTGACGATACTCATTTAAAACTCGATCTAAGCCATAGGCTTTTACATTGCGTTCACGCATTAACATTAGCCAAGTAGCGGTATCTTGACCTTTACGCACCAAAGGCATCCGAAAATCGCCAACTATAGCACGATCTATCACAACAGTTGAACAAGCAATAGCAGTGTTTTTTAGTAATTGATGATAGGTTAAACTCTCAGGTATCGGCGTTGCTTCTTTAAGTGTCTGTCCTGCTTCATCTACTAGTGAAAAACTGGTATAAGTAAAGGCATATTGATGGTCCTGCATAAATTTAATTTGTTCACTTAATTTTGAGGGTGCCCAACAATCATCACTATCGATAAAGGCGATATACTGCCCTTTAGCAGCGGCTATGCCCGTATTACGCGCCACAGCGGCACCACTATTCTGTTCTAATTGTATTAATTTAATGCGCGTATCTTGCTTAGCGTATGATTCGATGATTGCGAGCGAATGGTCCTGACTTTGATCATCGACCAAAATGTATTCGAAATTAGCAAAAGTTTGATTTAGCACACTTTCAATTGTGTGTTTAATAAATTTTTCAGCATTGTATACCGGCGTCACAATTGAAACTAATCCTTTGTCCATAAAGTCACCTTCTACATCAATTGCATAATTTTAACAGGAACATCGTATAATTTTGCCATATGGTATTGTTCATTATACCAAGCTTTATCCGTTTGATTAGCATAAATTACAAAGATAATCTCATCAACATCCTCTTGGATATCTTGTACTTTTGTTACAAAGATTAAATCCTTTTGATCTTCTACCGGCAATAATTTTTCTGGATCACCTTGAATCACGACATAACGATGATCGCGTTTAGGGATTGACATAAACGCTACAACATCCGCTTCATGTTCAGTATTCGTACGATTGAATATAAAATGACGATCTTCCATTGCCCAACTATAATCAAATGCATAACCAATTTTTGATTTAAATAAACGTAAGAAGAATAATGCTAAAGCCGTCAATACTGCCCCACCAATTGCACCAGCCACCCCAAAAACAATAGCTGATCGCGTTGAAATGCGGTTATAATGTTCCAATGTTTCAGTATTAGCTAGATTCGGAAATTTTAATTCTGATAACTGTTCACCAATCTCTGCTTTGTTAACCAGTGAGACTTTATAAGATTCTAAAAACGGTAGCGTTTCTTCTACGATTAAGTTTTGATAGGCTTGAGCAATTTTTAAGTTTTCCTCAGCCGACTTTCCGACCGCCACCCGTATTGTAATCATTTCCGTCGAACCATCTCTTAAGGCCGCCATGGCCCCACGAAACTGACTCGTTTTAATAATTTCTAATAAGTTTTCATTCTCCATCCAGCCAGCAAACTGAATACCAGTTTCTTTTTCTATTCTTTCAACCACTTCAGGCTGACCAAAGTATTCATCAATTAAAAATGAATTACTAAAGAAAGCACCTTCTGCATTCGTTAAAATAATTTGAAATTCTGCTGGTTCTTGCTCATACCGTTGTTTTAAATCCTGATAAGCCGCCTCCATTTCAGGTGTTTCAAACCCACCAAAATAATAGCGCGAACTGGCTACGGCCAATCCTATTAATAATGCACTTAAAATTATTTTTAAGGCATAGTCTTTTAAAAATCTGATTAATTCACTAATAATCGTGACTAAACTCATCGCTTACACCCCTTATTCATTCTGACCTCAATAATGTTAACATAACTTATAATAAGTGCAAAAACAATCCAATGCCATTCAATTAACATATTGGAAGCACTTGTTATACTAGAAAAGATAAATGATATCATAAAAACTAACAAACCTAATGATGTTTGTCTTTGATGGAGATTACTCGTTTTGGACATTATCCAAAGTTTTCTCACTAAGATAAAATAGACACCTATGTAAATAATAAAAGATACCAATCCATATGCGACTAATATTTCGATCCACCAATTGTGAATATTCACTAATCCATTGATAGGATAATAAGGTACCTGTGCCATCCAAGTTTCGATGTTTCCTGCTCCGACACCCAAGCCATAGGTTTCAGCTAAAAAGATCAACCCATTTTTCCAAAGATTAATTCTTGCGCCGTCCCCAGATAAGACATAGTTTTGTTGTGATAATAACATTGTCATAATACTCTTACCTAGAGTAGGTTTTAAAAAGAAAATCCCTATAACAGTCATCACGCCACCGACTAATAGAATAAGCCAATGTTTTCTTTTTAAGTTAAAGTTAAATTGAAAGACCGTATATAATCCAATCGTCATCAATAAGACCAATAAAGCCATCCGTGAATCCGTACGATAAATTAAATAACTGGCGGCTCCACCAAATAAAATCGTTGTTATTTTTAACCAAAATGATTGAGTGCGGTGATAACAAATAGTAGAAATCGCGATAAATGCTAATAATAAAGTGGCATAATCATTTTGATTAGCGAAATAGGTAATCGGCATGCGCGTTGATGGAATCCGATCAAAGGTGCGATACTTATCTAACTTGTCTAAATTAGCAAATAAATAATTACCGGTGAGAATTTCATGATATCCCCATATAACTTGGGTACAGATCATAAACCAAACTCCGTATATTAAGGTTTGCCATTGTCTTTCGCTCGTAACCCAAAAATAAAGAGCCAGTATCACGAACAATCCCAAACTCATTAAAAACATCGCCTGGAACCAACTAACAATATCAACCACCCAAATAACCGATAATAAGGCATATAGCCACCATAAAAGATAGCCAACTAAAGCACGAGTCCCATCACTATTAGGTATGATAACTAAATTTTTCTTTTTTATCGCCACTTGATAGGTCAAAATGACTGGCACTCCTATCGCTAGTAATCGGTAAATTGTCATTTGGGCGAATGGTGTTGGAATGGCAAGCAATTTACTTCCTAAGAAGACAGCCATTACTAATATTAAAATATAAAGTTGCACGCTTTGTCATTCCCTCCTCGTAAAATATATTTAGAAGGTCATTTCACATCCTTCTGGTTCTCTCTGTTTTTCTTGACTGATTACTACTAGACTTAACTAAGTAAAGTCCCAATTTTTACTATCATTTTTTATTTCAATTGCTTGTTGAACGGTCGACCACTGGGCCACTAATGCTAATAAACCTAAGCCTAAAGTGTACCATTCTATATACGGTAATTCAAACACATTTAGAAAAGCCGCAATCGACATAATGATAATCGAAATCGTCGGTTTCACTTGACTAAAACCAAAGCCAACACGGTTTGATAAATAAGTTCTCGCAAAGTAAAACATAATATAAGCTGCAAATGAAGCAGCTGCTGCCCCACGATACCCCCAAACAGGCGTAAGGACTAAATTTAATACCATACTAGGTAAAAAAGTTAAAACACTAACAATGATATTCAAATATGTTTTTCTAGAGAAGACAATTCCTAAATTGGTTGTCTCAGATAAAGTATACATAATTTGTGGGAATGCTAATAGACCAAAAATATATTTGACATCGCGATAAGCTTCCGCTACCACGATATAAGCAATTAAATCTTTAAATAATAATAAGCCAAAAAAGATACCAGTTAATAAAAACAAGACTGCATCACTTACAAATTTAAAGTGACGAATCTCCTTCTGCTCCTCATGCCAACGATAAGCAGTTGGTATCCAGAAAGAGGTAAAAGCTGTTTTAACGACACCAATTACCGCAATAATCGTTGAGGCTGCCCCATAAATTGCGACATCTTCTAAAGTCGTATAGTTTTTAATGAAGATTTTATCCACTAAAGTCAACGAGTTGGTTAATGATATGGCCACCATCAAGGGTAAACCAAATTTTAACATTCGTACAATTAACTCACGATTCAGTTTAAAGCCTCTAGTATCAAGATAGTGACGATAACGCCAGAAAAGGACCACATCGCCCAGTAATTGACCAAAGATTAACCCGTATACAATGACTTTAAAATCGCGCCACCCCATCCAAATTAAAAGCATGGATAATACGAAAACATTAAATTTTAAAATCATTGAAAAGCTAGAGAACTCAATCGCTCTTTCTTCCATCCGAATCGATAATAAAATAAAGCGTTCAATAATCGTTGCTAAAACCCACAAACCACCATAAAGGACAATATAAGTATATTCAGGGCTATCAAATAACCAATTGGAAATCTCTGGTGCAAAAACAATTGACACGATAAACAATAATATGCCGACAATCATTGGAATTAAAGCGGCTTGTTGAATCAATTGTTTTTTATCATCGGCTTCTTGGTATTCTCTTGTATAAGCCTGATCGAGTCCAATATAAATATAATTAGGCAGTGCTACAATTAAACTCGAGAATAAGCTCGCCTTTCCATACTCTGCTTTCGAGATAAAATAAGTGATGATTGGTATTTGGATAAATGAAATAAACGCACCAAATACTGGGCCTAAACTGAATCCTAACAATCGTTTAATAAAATGTTTCATTCTTTTCTCCTATTTAATTAAATAGCTATTTATCTTTTGATTTAAAAAATCAAGGTAAATTTGAGCCGATTGTTCGTTTGTAAAACCTCGCTCGACCAGTATTTGTTCTCTTTCATTTTTCGATAGTCGTGGTACTTCACTCAAGCTTTTCAATGATTGGTACCATTTTGCTATTGGTTCATTTAATGAAAGATAATCTACTTGTCCTTTATCGAAATCGACTTCATCCGTAATGGTGTCACTCATCAAACAAGGAATTCCAATTGTTTGAGCTTCTACGATAACGGTCGGTAAGCCTTCATACAATGACGGCATAATGAGCACGTCTAACAATGGCATCACTGTTTCGGGTTTATCAATTCTACCTAAAAAGGTCACATAATCCATTAAATCCTTTGTTGCTACCAATTGATTGAGTGATTCGAAATCTGCTCCTGAACCAATAATAAAGATTTTTGCTTTTAATTGATGTTCACGGATATACTCCGCTAAGCGAAGCGTGTGTTCTTGATTTTTTACTTTATGTAAACGCCCGATTTGACCAATCACAAGTGTTTGATCATCTAAACTATATTGAGTTTTTAACTGATTGCGTCTCTTCTGAAATTCTTCATCGGATAATAAATACCTTTCAGTCGAAATACTATTAGGAATCACCATCATTTGTTCCTCTGGAATGGAGCCATAGATAGCTAAATTAGCTAAACGCCCGCAACCAACATAACTATCAGTAATAAAACGATTAATCATTTGATCTAATTGACGCATCATTTTTTGTCTGAATCCCGTAACATGTAAAGCTTTTGTCATATGGGCATGGAGGAAGAAGCGTTTCACATAATGACGGCTAACTAGATAATAAGCTAGAGCCCGATAGCCCGTTATATGGCAATGAATCGCTTGATACCCGTTTTCATTTAATATTTTCTCAAAGCTTGTTTTAAATTTTCTCCACCCTACTTTTTTTGGGTTTTCAAGACGGTAAATTTGTCCACCCATACTAAGAATCGCATCCGTAAATAAAGTAGAACACTCATCATAAGTGGCGACATCAAACACAATGTTTTTGTCATTAAGGGCAATCGCTTTATTATAGATAAAAGATGAAATACCGCCTCCAAAACCACTCATTATTTGTAAAACTCTCATTGATTCAACTCCTATAGTGTTCATATCCTTGCTATTATATCACACTCTTATTTGTTACGCACGAAATTCTATTAAGCTGGTTTAGTATTTATTGAACGGCAAATAATGATAAATAAAAGCTTAAAGCTAATATCATTTTATAGATTATTTTTTCATGAATTAAAAAAGCTAACTATTTCTATTGTGAAGCCTTACTGAGACAGTTTGACTTAAGTTATACTGTTTAAAATATGTTAATCTAGTGGTCTTAAATCGTCAACTTTACACGCATAATAGGCACACATAAAAAAAGGACTGCCAAAACTAAATGAGTTTTGTACAGTCACTAATATTAGATTTTATTCACCTTCATAGGTGATTTCGTCTGATTGTTTAATTTTATCTAATAAAGCATCAATACGATTTCCATAATCAACAGAGGTATCACGTTCAAATTTAAGCTCAGGTACTTTATAAAGCTTAATGGCTTTACCTAGCTCTGAACGCACTTTACCTGTCACTGCTTCTAAACCAGCTTGCTCTTTTTGACGAGCGCCAGCTTTATCAGAAAGTGTACTATAATAAATCGTTGCTTGTTGTAAGTCACCAGTTAATTCAACGTCGGTAATAGTCACACCTTCTACGCGCGGATCTTTAATCTCACGCATTAAAATACGGTTAACTTCTCTTAAAATTTCTTGTTTAACACGACCATGTCTGAAATTTGCCATGATTAGCCTCCTCTTAATAGATAACTTCCACTCACTTTTAATTGGATGAGTGGAAGAACTATCCAATCTTACGACTCTAACTATTGCTAAGACTCAAACTGTAATGTGTGGTGCTATCTTATTTTCTTTCTACTTCTACCATATGGTAAGGTTCGATAATATCGTCTACTCGGATATCATTGTATTTCTCAATCATAACCCCACATTCAAAGCCTTTCGTCACTTCACGTGCATCATCTTTGAATCGTTTTAAGCTCGCTAATTCCCCATCATAGATGACGATGTTATCACGTATTACTCGAACTTTTGAATTACGACGAATATAGCCATCTAAAACATATGCCCCGGCAATCGTTCCTAATTTAGACACAGTATACGTTTCACGAACCACTAATTGTCCAGTGATTTCTTCAACATATTCTGGTTCTAACATACCTTTCATCGCTGTTTCAATTTCATCGATAACATTATAAATGATTCGGTGTAAACGAATATCAATTTGTTCTTGTTCTGCTTGTGCGCGTGCTTGAGGGGTAGGACGCACGTTAAATCCAATCACTATCGCACCTGAGGCTGCTGCTAATGAAATATCACTTTCATTGATAGCTCCAACTGCTTGGTGAATAGTGTTTACGCGAACACCTTCCACATCAATCTTTTGTAAAGATGCATTTAATGCTTCTGCTGAACCTTGAACATCCGCTTTAATAATGACGTTAACTGATTTTAATTCGCCTTCTTGTAAGCTTTCGAATAAATTATCTAACGTTACTTTCTTATTAGCGTCACGATGTTCTTCTAATGCACGTCTAGCACGCTCTTCACCAGCTTGACGAGCTGATTTTTCATCTGGGAAGACTACGAATAAGTCACCGGCTTGTGGTGCATCATTTAAACCAGTAATTTCAACTGGGGTAGCCGGACCTGCTTGACGAATACGACGACCGGTATCATTTACCATCGTACGTACTTTACCATAAGTATTTCCTACTACGATTGGGTCTCCTACATTTAATGTACCATCTTGTACTAATAATGTCGCCGTCGCACCCGTTGCTTTATCTAAACGAGCATCAATCACAGAACCGATTGCTAAACGATTAGCGTTAGCTTTTAATTCTTGAACCTCAGCTACTAATAAAATCATTTCTAATAATTCATCAATGTTTTGATTAAATTTAGCTGAAATAGGTACAAAGATAGTATCGCCACCCCAGTCTTCTGGGATTAAACCATGTTCCGTCATTTCTTGCATTACGCGATCTGGATTAGCAGTTGGTTTATCGATTTTGTTAACTGCAACAATAATCGGTACATCAGCCGCTTTGGCATGGTTGATTGCTTCTACTGTTTGTGGCATCACACCGTCATCAGCAGCGACTACGATAATTGAAATATCCGTAACATTCGCACCACGAGCACGCATCGTCGTGAAAGCCTCGTGTCCAGGCGTATCCAAGAACGTGATGGTTTTACCTTGTAATTGTACTTGATAAGCCCCAATATGTTGCGTAATGCCGCCGGCTTCGCCTTCCGTTACGCGAGAATTTCTTAATTGGTCTAATAGAGTTGTTTTACCATGGTCAACGTGTCCCATAATGGTTACTACTGGCGGACGCATTGTTAATTCTTCTTCATTAACTTCTTCTTCATTGAAATAAACTTCTAAATCAGATTTATCAATTACTACTTTTTCTTCCGGTTCAATTCCGTATTCTAAAGCAATTAATTCAATGACATCTTTAGATAATGCTTGGTTTTGGTTAGCCATAACCCCTAACATTAATAATTTTTTGATGATTTCAGAAGCATCACGATAAATTAATTTCGCAATATCTTGAATATTCATCCCTTCAGTATACACTAACTTCTCAGGTAATTCTTTATATTTACGTTGAGTAATCCCTTTGGATTGTGTTTGTTGTTGATTATTTTTGTTATTACGACCACGACGGCGGTTGCGACGTCCTCGAGGCTCAAATGCTTTTTTATTTTCCCCTGCATCATCTGCTTTATTTTTAACTTTTTTTACTGGTGCTTTATCTTTGTTAGCTTTTGCACCTTTGGTTGCTTTCTTAATCGCAGGGATATCTTCATCATTCTCAACTTCTTCAACTAATTTTCTAGGCTTAGCTTTTCCTTTAGTAGAATTGTCCATAGTTTGTTTTGTTGGTTGATTGTTTTCTTTTTTCTCTGCCATTTTTACCTCTTCACTCATAGCTTTACCGTTATGTGGTTTTTTTGCTTTCTTATCTTGTTGTGAATGATTAGTTTTCTTAGCGGTGTTAGCGGGATTTAACTTATTTAACAAAGTCTTTTGTTGATTTTCATCCATCATGGACATATGGCTGTTGAACTCAATCCCATTCTTTTTCGCCAGTCCTAATACTTCTTTACTTGATAATTTATTTTGTTTCGCAAATTCATATACGCGAATTCCTGTCATATAATCACCTTCCTACTTCTGCAAAGTACTAGACAGTTTATTCGCCGTCAGCCTTTGCGATTACAGGGTTCTCTTCATTAATTTTTTTATCATTTCACTTAGCCTCATATGATAAGAATTTTTTAATCATACCAGAATTTCCAATTGCACAAATCGTTCGGCTCTTGCCGATAGCATCTGAAATCTGTTCTCTCGTGAATTCAGTGATCAATCTTGCATTAAATGTTTCGCATAAAGATTGATAACGTTCCATAGTGGAACTACTCGCATCACTAGCACAAATGACTAGTTTAACACTATTATTTTTAATGGCTTTTTCAACCATTTCATCGCCACTGACTAAAAATCCTGCACGCAATGCTAGACCAAGTAAATTTAATTTTTTTTGTTGTGGAGTCATTTTAGAATAATTCCTTACGTGCCTTTTGATGTGCTATGTAACGATACAATTCATCATAAAATTCGTCACTAATTTTCATACTAAAAGCAGCATCAAATGTTCGTTTTTTCTTAGCTAGTTTCGCTAATTCTGGATCTAAGCCAATATAAGCTCCGCGTCCATTTTGACGTCCAGTCGGATCAATCGAAACGTTTCCTTCTTTCGTTTTGACAACACGAACTAATTCTTTTTTAGGAAACATTTCTCCTGAAACTGTACATTTTCTTAATGGAACTTTTCGTTTTGACGGTTGTTGTTTCATTATGATGATTCACCTATTTTCTAAATTAGCCTTCCATATCTTCTTCGGCTTCAAGCTCTTCAACTAAATCTTCGACGGTTTCAACGTCACCAGTGGTCGTTTCAATGATTAAGTCTTCTGCATCTGCATCTGCATTTGCGGTTTCCATTGCCATTTCAACTTCACCAATCGTTTCATCTACAGTCGTATCTAATTCGTTTGTTTCATCAATTGTAACTGAATCAACTGATCCAACAGTTGCTTCCTCGTCTTCTGCTAATTCAGATTTTAACGCTTCTTGTTCCACTAAATATTCTTTGTAAGCAGTTACCGATTTAATATCAATTTTATGTTTTGTTAAACGTGCTGCTAAACGCGCATTTTGACCTTTTTTCCCAATAGCTAATGATAATTGGTGATCTGGTACAACCACTATACAAGAAGGATTTTCGCCATCAAAGATAACATCTTCAACCGTTGCAGGATTCATCGCATTTTTAATGAATACAGCTGGGTCTTCATCCCATTGTACAATATCCATATTTTCACCATTTAACTCATTAACGATTGTTTGCACACGTTGTCCTTTTTGACCCACGCAAGTACCAACCGGGTCAACATTAGTATCTCTTGAGCGAACCGCTACTTTTGAACGGTCGCCCGCTTCACGGGCAATACTCATGATTTCAACGATACCTGAATAAATTTCAGGAACTTCTTTTTCAAATAGACGTTTTAAGAAACCTTCGTGAGCACGACTTACCACTACTTGTGGCCCTTTAGTTGTTTTATCAACTTTTGCCACATATACCATAATGCGCTCATCCATGGTAAATTGTTCACCCGGGATTTGCTCATTAATCGGCATTACTGCTTCGGCACGCCCTAAATTAACATAAACATAGCGATAATCTTGACGTTCAACAGTACCCGTTAATACTTCATCTACGTATTGGCTATATTCATTAAAAATAATTTCACGTTCTGCTTCACGAATACGTTGCATAATAACATGTTTAGCTGTTTGTGTCGCAATGCGACCGAAATCTTTTGGTGTTACTTCAAAACGAATTTTATCACCAATTTCATAAACTGGATTAATTTTTTGAGCTTCTTCCAGGCTAATCTCTAATGTACTATCGTAGTTAACTTCTACTACCTCTTTAACGGCAAACACTTTAATTGAGCCTTTTTCTTCATTAAATTCAACCTCAACGTTTTGCGCTTGGTCATAATTCTTTTTGTAAGCTAATTCTAACGCTGTTTCTAAGGCATCTTTAATCACTGCACGTGAGATTCCTTTTTCTTCTTCTAGCACTTGAATTGCTTTTACTAAATCTTTACTCATTATCTTCCTTTTCTCCTCAATCAACTAAAATTGAATCGCTAATCGAGCCTTAGCGACCGCTTTTTTATCAATATTAAGTATTTTTGTTGCTGTCTTAATGCGTACTTCTAACTCATAATGGCCATCTTCAACTGCAACTAAGAAACCTTCATGTTGCTTTTCACCGTGTTGTGGCACATAGTAGTCGAAATGAACATATTCACCTATTGCAGCTTGAATGGCCTCTTCTGTTTTTAGAGGCTTTTCAGCGCCTGGTGAAGATACTTCTAAAAAGTAAGCTTCTGGAAATGGATCTGGTTTAATCCCATCCAATACTTCCCCTACTTTTTCACTAATTAAAGCACAGTCTTCAATGTCGATGCGACCTTCTTTATCTGCAAAAATTCGTAAGTACCAATTTCTACCTTCTTTTACGTATTCGATATCTACCAGTTCGCAACCTAAATCCTCAATAATGGGTTGGACTAAAGGTGTGACTTTATCAATAATTGCGCTCATACTTCACCTCTTATTCAAAATTTTGCCTTTTTCGTAACAAAGGAGCGAGCGTTGCCGCTCACTCCTTCAGTCACTAACTACTTACTCTATAACATTATTGTAACACAGACATCATCAGACTACAAGAAAAAGATAGTTTTGTATGGTGGCGAAGGGGTGAAGAATGATAAAATAATGATTCTATTAGGTTTAGCGTCAATGAAAAAATGACGCTGTTAATCGTGATGAACCTAAGCGTTAGTAACACGATTGTATGGTGTTGAATCTAAACAATAGTATTACATCGGTAAAGGATGAACCTAAACGTTACCATCAGGACGATAAATGGATGAAGCTAAACGTTATTAACACAACGATATTAAAACTCTATGTTTAAAATTATTGTTTTGACTCTAGAATCGAATCTGATAAATTTAATGTTCTGAGTCATCATCATGAATTTGTTACAAAAAAACAACAATCTTGGCTGATGAATTTAACTATACGCATCATCATAAATATGTAAGAAATAAAAATCCCACTAGTTTTGAGTGACTAGCGGGAAAATACCATTCAAATTATTACGCTTCAGGTGCAACCTCTGCATCATGAACGATTTCTTCTTCAACTTCTTCCTCAACAGTAGTGGTCGGTTGAGTTGGCGTTGCTTCTTTAACCGTTGCGATAGCGGATAAATTAAATGTTAAATAAACACCTTCACAATCAATCACAACCGTTTGAGTAGCGCGATTAATTTCTTCTAAAATACCGTGTAAGCCACCAATTGTTACCACATGGTGTCCTGGTTGCATGTTTTCTAACATTGCTTTACGTTCTTGTGCTTGCTTCTTTTGTGGGCGAATCATTAAAAACCACATTACCCCCATCATCAAAGCAAAAGGTAAAAACGTTGCTAAAAGTTCCATTCAAGTCATCCTCTCATAATTTAAATCACCTAATAATTATAACAAAATAATCATTAGAATGCACGAGCGTTTTCTTTATTATAACCATATCGCTCAAAGAAATCTTCTTTGAACTCTAATAAAGAATCGTTCATAATATTTTCACGAACTTGTTTCATTAGATTCAATAAGAAATGAACATTATGAATAGAAGCTAGTCTTAAACCAAACATTTCATCGGCTTTGAATAGATGACGTAAGTAAGCACGAGAGTAATTACGACAAGTATAACAATTACAATGCTCATCCAATGGACGAAAATCTCTGGCATATTTAGCATTTTTCACTACTAAACGTCCAGTACTTGTCATCGTTGTTCCATTACGAGCAATACGAGTGGCTAATACACAGTCAAACATATCAACACCGCGGATAGCACCATCAATTAACGCATCTGGTGATCCAACCCCCATTAAATAACGTGGTTTGTCTTTAGGCATAACCGGTGTTAAATATTCTAACACTTCATTCATTTCTTCTTTAGACTCACCCACGGATAAACCACCAATTGAATATCCAGGGAAATCTAAGCTAATCATATCACGGGCATGTTGCAATCTTAAATCTTTATAACCTGCTCCTTGTAAAATACCAAATAACGCTTGGTCATGTGGTCGTTGATGCGCTTTTAAGCCACGCTCTGCCCAGCGAGTCGTGCGGTTAATTGATTTTTCCACATAATCATGTGTTTCATAAAATGGTGGACATTCATCAAAACTCATGATCATATCAGCACCTAAATTATTTTCAATATGAATCGCTTTTTCAGGCGTTAAAAACAATTTTGAGCCATTTAAATGATTTCTAAAATGAACGCCTTCTTCTTCAATACGACGGATATCACTCAATGAAAACACTTGGAATCCACCGGAGTCAGTTAAAATCCCTTGATCCCAGTTCATAAATTTATGTAAGCCGCCTGCTTCCGCTACTAAGTCATCGCCTGGTCGTAACCATAGATGATAGGTATTACTCAATACCACTTGGGCTCCCATCTCTTTTAATTCTTCAGGTGATAATCCTTTGACGGTTGCTAAAGTCCCAACGGGCATATACATTGGAGTATCAAAGGTGCCATGTGGCGTATGTAATTTACCTAGTCTCGCGCCGGTATGTTTCTCTTCTTTAATTAATTCATAACGAATTACTGGTTCACTCAATTAGTTCGCCTCTTTCTTTTTGATTTGCTTTTCTATTGTATCAATGAATAATCGTTTCGACAATTAATTTTTTAGTTTATTTGGATTCGGCAACCTGTGCACTCTTCATGTTTGGTTTGATTTACAATTTTCCCACAATACTCAAACATTTATTGATAAGTTGTAATTAGGGGCGTGCTTTCTACAAAAATTTCTTCAATGTTTCGGAATAATCAAAACATTTATGACGAGATTGTAATTAGGGACGTGCTTTCTACAAAACCCTCTTCAATGTTACGGAATAATCAAAACATTTATGACG
Source organism: Globicatella sp. HMSC072A10 (assembly GCF_001811625.1). Taxonomy (NCBI): domain Bacteria; kingdom Bacillati; phylum Bacillota; class Bacilli; order Lactobacillales; family Aerococcaceae; genus Globicatella; species Globicatella sp. HMSC072A10. The sequence continues at coordinate 24,764 of NZ_KV805817.1, forward strand.
AGATGCAAAAACAGACTAATTCAATTCCACTTCCCATATTATAGGAAATAATTTACCTGTCACATAAAACCGTTCCCTTTCAAGATGAGCAATGCCGTTTAATACCCTATCAGGATTAGCATCAGTAAAATGAAGTTCCTCCACTAAATCGGTTAAGTCCCATACTTGTTCTACTTGACCATCTTCTATATTTATTTTCACTATTTTATTGGTCTGCCACACATTCGCATAAATAGCCTCATTAGCATACTCCAACTCATTAATGCGTTCAATCATCTGATTATTTTGAGTGACGGTTAAGGTGTCGAGTGCCATTAAATTTTCAGGATCTCGCTTGGTCAATTGGGCACTACCATCAGAAGTCCAAATCACATCAGCCTTGTCATCATAAGCCATTCCCCAGCCATCTCCACCAAAAGGAATTTCCTCTAACAATGTTAAATCGTCTAATGAACGTTTAAAAGCTATCTCTTCTCGCCACGTAAATTGCCATAAATAGTCCGCAGTAGCGGTTAACCCTTCCCCAAAATAATCATCATCTAATTGATCTTGTACTTGAAAGTCGCCAGTTTCTAAGTCAATCCAACCAATTTCCGATTCGCCATATAATCCTGTTCCTAATACTAAGCGATTCTCTATCACTTCCAAACCTTGGGTAAAGACGGGTTCATTGATGGGATATTGGTCAATTACTAATACTGAATCAGCTGCTTGCACTGTAACCGGCATACCAAGTATCCATAATAAAAATAAGCTTTTATATCTATCTTTCACATTCATCACTCCTCGTGAGTTCATATTTAATTGTAGCTTATTTCTGAAAAAATTGGTAGAATTAAAGTTAGTGTAATATAGAAAGAAAGTAGGTTATCAAATGACCTTTTATCAATTTGCTGTTCATATGATTAAATTTATTTTCCATTTATTTAATGGTAAACCGCAAATAAGTGGCTTAGAAAAGCTTCCTGAGGATCAACCGCTTATTATTGCTAGTACGCATCGTTCAATGACAGATCCCTTCTTTTTAGCAGATGTGGTCTATCCTAAAGAGGTTGCCTTTATGGCCAAAGATTCTTTATTTAAGCAAAAATGGTTAGCAAAATTATTAGCTAAGGGTAATGTTTTTCCTGTTAATCGTGAGAAACCATCCACTACCACCATTAAACATGCTGTCAATGTCTTAACAAAAGAAAATTTAAATTTAGGGATTTTCCCATCAGGTTCCCGTCATACCACCGAAATTAAAAGTGGAACGGCCTTTATCCAAAAACTAAGTAAAGCCACCATTGTACCGGTAGCCATACAGCCACCTATTGGTTTTTGGCAATTTATTACCCGTAAACGAGCTAAAATTGCCTTTGGACAACCGATTCCCTTTGATTCAACCCAAAAATATGACAAGGAAATATTAGCCAATGTTGATGCTCAAATCGCTGAACAATTCGACTTATTAGATAAGCAACTGGACCCTGAGTATGTCTATGTACCTAAACCTAAAAAGTAAAATATAGGATTTGCTTTAGGTTCTATACTGATTGTGTACGGTTATAAAGACACAAAACCATATAGCTTATGTAAATAATGAAAAACCATCTCACTTTTTTCGCACTAACTTCGAAAAGAATGAGGTGGCTTTAATGTTAATTTAAAGTCAAACGATTATTAAATTCTTTATCTTTCTCACGGTCATTTAAACGTGCTGTACGACGTCTTTCATACCCTTCGCACACCAATTTTTCTTCATCAGTTTGTGGAATAACCGCTACGATACCTTCAGGATGTTCAGGCTTTTGGGTTGCTACAAAGGTTAAAAAAGCTGTTGCGGCTAAATAAGTTTTGCCTTTTTGTGGATGTTCTCCCGTTACTTTACAAAACACTTCAACAGAACGATTAGAAACTCCCGAAACAAAAGTATCAATCGTTACCGCATCCCCTTCTGGTAATGGCGCAATAAAATTTAATTGGTCCATTGACGCTGTTACCCCCACCAAACGGGTATGCTTAGCAAAAGCCAGGTAAGCGACACTATCAATCATTTCCATTAAACGTCCACCATATAAGGTGCCATGACCATTAGTATCACTTGGTAAGATATAATGAGTGGTCACTGTTCTTGAATCTTGACAATATTTTTCGTTTTTTTCCATGTTCTACTCCTTTAAAATGGCATCCCTAAAGCAATTTTAGCATAACGCGACATGCGTTCAGGTCCCCAGGCCGGATACCACACAAATTCAATCATTACATCACTAATACCATCGACTTTTAAGACAGCATTTCGTACATCCGTTACGATCACATCGGCTAAAGGACAGCCCATCGTCGTTAATGTCATATCAATCGCGCAAACGCCTTCATTGTTGACTTCAACATTGTATATTAATCCTAAATTTACTAAATCGATCCCTAATTCTGGGTCAATGACCGTTTCAAGAGCGGCCATCACTGCTGCTTGTGTTTCTTCCGTCATCTCAACACCTCATTCTATTATACAAGATATATATTACTAGAATTATGGATTTTTGCAAGTTATTAAAATTCTGTTATAATAGAAAAGAAATTATTCAAAGGAGAGAAAGCATGAAACAACATTTAATTGCGATAGACCTGGATGGGACTACCTTAAATAACCAATCAAAATTAACACCTAAAACCATTCAAGCACTCCGTGCTGTTAGTGACCTTGGCCATCTCGTTTGTATTGTAACGGGGCGTCCTTACCGTAATAGTAGTGATATTTATCGGGAAATCGGCATCGAAGCACCGATGGTAAACTTCAATGGGGCGCTATGTCATTTCCCAGGCCGTGATCATTATATTCCGAGCTATCATTTAACTTTAGATAAAGAAATTGCTTTTGATTTATTTGCTAATCAAGATCGACTTAACATTGATTTATTATGTGCTGAAGGCAAAGATCGCCTCTTTACGAGCTCAATGAATTTACCTGACAGTCCTTTTTATCCTTTTGATTTAGCCTTAGTTGATCGTTTAAATCGTGAATCTTTAACTTATAATCCAACGGCCATTACCGTTTTCTCACCCGAAGAAAAAATGGCTGATATTCGTGAAAAAATTGAAGAGCATTATGGCGACCAAGTATCCGTTCGAACTTGGGGTGGGAGCTTACCATGTTTAGAAATTGTCCGCAAATCGATTAACAAAGCAGTCGGTGTCAAAGCTCTAGCTGATTTCTATCGTATTCCAGTTGATAATATTTTAGCTTTTGGGGACGAAAATAATGACTTAGAAATGCTTGAGTATGCTGGTTTAGGCGTTGCCATGAAAAATGCGACCGAAGAGATCAAAGCCGCAGCTAATGACATTACACGCTTAACCAATGACGAAGATGGTTTAGCCGATTACCTTATCCGCTATTTTGATTTAGCGATTTAAAGTATCGTAGCGTGATAACTTGTATAGCCCTATTAATTAGCGATTTAAACTGAGATGCGTGATAGCGTCATATAGCCCTATTAATTTAGCGTTTATTATAATAATTAAACTCAAAGACATAAATAATCATAGGCTGAATAAGCACTCATCAAATTTAAAAGAATAAGGAAGTGGGCAAGAAGTAGAGAATTAGATTATTTTCGCTTCGTCTACCCATCCTCGCACAGGAAGTGGCATCAAACGAGTCTCTAAGAAACGGTTTGATGCCACTCCATCTTTATGTTTATAAATAACGAATACTATATTGATTAATTTTATGCCCCAGTCTTTTAGTTTGATAAAGTTTCGATGTTATCAAATGACATCATAGGATACTGATACAAACTTTAAGGGCCTAAGCTAACCAAGTGACCATCACGAGATTATTCTATTGGATGTCACATTTTTGAACTCATAAAAATACTTAAAGTCCGTCGTAACCGCGCCTGTTGCGCCGTCAATATCGATATATCGAACCCCACGGAAATCCCCTGTTTTTTCATCTCGTCCACAAAACATACCATAAATTAAACGAATTCCTTCCCACATCATTTCAGCATTATTTAAATGATTATGTCCACAATAAACCGAGTCAATTTGTTCTGAAAAAAAGAACTCTGAAAATAGTCCAGTATTAATACGACTAAAGGAGATGCATTGGTTTGGCTCTCTTAATTCTCCCGCTAAAATATTAACTCGCGCTTGATCATATTCTGGTAACGGTGAATGCATAAATACTAAATTATACTTCATATCAGCATAACGCTGGGATACCTTTCTAAACCATTCTACTTGCTTAGGCAATATCCAGTCGTTAGTACGCTCTAATCCAGGTGCTGTTCTACCAGAATCCATCACATAAAGAACATTGGATAACCCCTTATCCCCTTTAATCATCACGGCATATTGTGACAAGCCTTCAATCCATTCTTCATGTTCCCTTTTAACTTTATTTACAACAATCTCATTGAATATTTTTTCAATATCCACTCGGTCAAGACATCGTTCAGAATCATGATGGCCGTATGTGATGGCTTTAGGTGCAAGAAATTGGTTTAGAAAAGCAAAGAAGTTTCTAAAAATTAATTCTTCTTGTTCATTTTGATAAGTGTTGACATAGTCACCAGTTAACATAATTAAATCCGGTTTTAATATTTCTAACGCTTGCTTGATATCCGTTAAAATTATTTGATCATTTTCGTTGAATGGATAATGATTTAAATGAATATCCGTAATTTGCACAATACGAAATTGATTCGCTGGATTCATCATCAAATACATTACCTCACCCTTTTCCTTTATTTTATAATTTAAATATTAGCAAAGTATTGTAAACATTTTCTTAATGAATTGTATAGTAATTGTATGAAAATTGTAAATATTCGAGTAAACATTTAATGACAATTATTAAAAGATTTAAGGAGTGGACCAGAAATAGAAAAACGAATGATTTTCGCTTCGTAGGCCCACCCCCGCACAGTTGATTAGGCCTCAAACAGGTCGAAAGACGCAGTTTGAGACCACTCAACCACTGCGCTATCTAAATACTAGCAATAACTTGATTGAGTTTACCAAATTTATCTTTAACATCATTAAGACGCAGTTTGAGACCACTCAACCACTGCGCTATTAAATTAACTAACAATAATCTTAATTAAATTTATCAAGTTTATGCCCAGCCTCGTCTGTTACAAAACTAACTTATAATTGCTTTCCATTACAAAGCGTGCTAAAATAAAGTTAGTTAACAAACTTACACAAAGGAGTGATTTTAATGTTTTCTGGCCAACAATTAAAAAAACGTCGTGAAGAACTTGGCTTATCACAAAGTCAACTTGCGAAACAAGTCGGTGTGAGTCGTGCTTCATATTTCAATTGGGAAGCGGACAAAACGCGTCCTAATCAAAAAAACTTAGATTTATTAGCGGAATTGCTAGAGGTGACTCCGACTTACTTCGAATCGGAATATGAGATTGTTGATTTATATTTACAACTCACCCCACCTAATCAACAAGTTGTGCTCAATTATACGCAAAAAACATTAGATGATCAGCTTCAACAAGAAAAAACAGCTCAACCCATCCAATTATTCGAATACCGTGTTTACGAGAAGTTATCAGCTGGGACAGGATATTCTGCAATGGATGATCGCAATTATGAGACAGTTTATTTCGATGAAGAAATTGATTACGATATTGCCTCTTGGATTTATGGGGATTCCATGGAACCGAAATATTTAAATGGTTCAGTCGCCTTAATTAAAGACACTGGTTTCGATTATGATGGTGCGATTTATGCTGTGGTTTGGGACGGTCAAACTTACTTGAAGAAAGTTTACCGTGAAGCAGAAGGCTTAAGACTGGTTTCACTTAATAAAAAATATGCTGATAAACTAGCCCCTTATGATGAAGAACCACGTGTTGTCGGCAAAATCGTCGGTAATTTTATGCCCTTGGAGCGATAATAATGGGCTATATTGATTATTCGCGAGAGCCTCGCTCTGATATCGCGTTTATCGATATGAAATCCTTCTATGCCAGTGTTGAATGTGTTGAATTAGGCTTAAATCCACTGACGACTTCCCTGTGTGTGATGAGTCGTTCAGATAATTCAAATGGTTTAATTTTAGCGTCTTCCCCTTTATTTAAAAAGGTCTTTGGCAAGAAAAATGTGAGTCGTAGCTATGATTTACCTTTTAATATTCAAACCCGTCGTTTTGAGCCTTATATTGCTAAAAAACAAGGATTAAAAAGTGATTTAAGAACTAAACAATATATTGAATATTGGGCACAACGTACGTATATTGTGCCACCTCGTATGGGTTTATACATTGAGCGTAATCTAGAAATCCAAGCTATTTTACAAAATTATTCCCCTAAAGAAGAGATATTGCCTTATTCTATTGATGAGGGATTTATCGATTTAACGCGTTCACTTGATTATTTTATTCCTGACCGTATTACGACCAATCGCAAAATAAAGCTAGATCAAATTTCTAAAAAAATTCAGACCGATATTTTTCAAGCAACCGGCATCTATTCTACGATTGGTATGAGTAATGCGAATCCCCTACTCGCTAAGTTAGCACTGGATAATGAAGCCAAGCATAATCGCAATATGCGAGCTAATTGGTCTTATGAAGATGTCGAAACCAAAGTATGGCAAATTCCTAAGTTAACTGATTTTTGGGGTATTGGTAGCCGAACGGAAAAACGACTTAATAAATTAAAAATCTATTCTATTAAAGAGTTAGCCAATGCTAACCCTGATGATTTAAATAAAGAATTTGGTATTATCGGTCTACAATTATGGTTTCATGCTAATGGTGTGGATGAAAGCAATGTGTTAGAACGATACCATCCTCGCGCTAAAGGAATTGGTAACTCACAAATCCTACCTAAAAATTATTATTTACAATCCGATATTGAATTAGTGCTAAGTGAAATGGCCGAGCAAGTCGCGATTCGCTTACGACGTGTCCATAAGAAAGCAACGAATGTGGCAATTCATATAGGTTTCAGCAATGATGTAGACGTAGCTAGTATCAATACCCAAATGAAGGTTGATCCTACTCAAAGCACCAAGCGCTTAACTCAATATGTCCTCACTCTTTTTCGTAAAAAATATAAGGGACATCCCGTAAGAAGTATTGCGGTACGTTATAGCGGTTTAGTGGATGAAGTTTATACTTTTTACACCTTATTTGATGATCCCATTAAATTAGATAAGCAAGAAAAAATGGATCATGCCATTGATGAAATCCGCAGTAAATATGGTTTTCTTGCGGTTCAAAAAGCGAATTCGCTATTGGAAAATTCGAGAATGGTCGCACGGAGTAAGTTAATTGGTGGACATTCTGCAGGAGGGTTAGATGGTTTATCATGATTGATCGCAGTTATTTACCTTTTCGTTCGGCTCGGATGTACCATGATCGTAAGATGGCCAAATGGATGGGATTTTTCTTATCAGAACATAATAGTGCCTTAAATGATAATGGCGAAGTCATTGATTTTTCAAAAGCTTTATCGCTCGATGAAAAACTATTATTACTTTCCCAAGCATATGTTCATCAATTGACCATCAATTTTGTCGTTGGTACCGAAACCATTATCGGAACGATTACGGTCCTAAATACCGAACAAATTGGTGTCCAAACTAAGCAACATTACCATTTTATTCCGATTAAAGATATTATTACCATGCAATTAGCCGATGAAATTGAAAGTTAAGAGGAATATCAAAGACGTTGTTCATCCGTCATGATACTCCTCTATTTCTTTTTTTTAAATTACACTGCAACAAAATTACTAACCGCTTCCCTTTCGTCACAATCCCTTATGATTGACTCACTAGACAAGTTAAAGGATTAAGTTGCAAGATAATAGCTATCCAATGTAAAACAATACGCTTAATTTACTAAAATAAACTCTTAATACTGACTTAGCTCACAAATCCCCGCTATTGACTTACTCAAAAGCGTTAAAAGTATCATTAACCTCACAAGTCTTGACTACTGAATTAATAGGAAACTTGATGAATACCGAGCATTTTTAATACGCCACATTTTACCCAAGCAAACCCATAGGACTAAAACAAGCCTGTAATTGTACCGTCATTATCAATATCGATTGATTCAGCTGCTGGGACTTTTGGTAAGCCCGGCATGGTCATAATTTCCCCGGTAATCACGACGATAAAGCCGGCACCCGCCGATAATCGCAATTCCTTAACCGTTATATCAAAATCTTCTGGCGCCCCAATTAACTGAGGTTTGTCAGAAAAGGAATATTGAGTTTTGGCAATACATATCGGTAAATTAGCAAAGCCCAAAGTCGTCAATTGTCGTATTTGTTTGCGCACTTTTTTATCATAGATAACATGGCTACCATGATAAATTTTTTGTACTACTTTGGTAATTTTTTCTTCGATCCTATCGTCTAATTCATAGGCATAACGTAATGTAGCGGGCGTTTTTTCAGTCATCGCCACTACTTTTCGCGCTAAATCAGCGCCACCTTTCCCCCCTTGAGCCCACACATCAGAAAGGACCACTTCTGCATCTAAACTTTGACATAAGCTCAAAATTTCTTGTAATTCAGCTTCAGTATCCGTCGGGAATTTATTAATAGCCACGACGACTGGTACACCATAGACTGTTTGCAAATTAGTTAAATGGCATTGAAGGTTCGGTAAACCTTGTTTAACGGCTGCAAGATTTTCCAGATTTAAGTCAGTCTTGGCCACACCACCATGCATTTTTAAAGCGCGTACCGTGGCCACCAATACCACTGCGTGAGGCTTCAATTGGGCAGTACGGCATTTAATATCGAGAAATTTCTCCGCACCTAAATCAGCTCCAAATCCAGCTTCCGTCACGACATAATCAGCTAAATTAAGTGCGGTGCGAGTGGCAATCACACTATTACAACCGTGTGCAATATTCGCAAAGGGCCCGCCATGAATAATAGCAGGTGTATGTTCCAAGGTCTGGACAAGGTTAGGCATGATTGCTTCCTTTAATAAAACAGTCATGGCACCGGCCGCTTTTAAATCAGCTGCTGTTACCGGTTCACCTTTAACATTATAGGCCACAATAATTTTAGCAATCCGTGATTTTAAATCCGCTAAATCTTCTGCTAAACATAAAATCGCCATAATCTCACTGGCAACGGTTATATCATACCCATCTTCACGCGGGACACCATTGGCACTTCCTTGAAGCCCTGATACGATATGGCGTAATTGACGATCATTCATATCAACCACGCGTTTCCAAACGATGGTGCGTGGATCAATTTGCAAATGATTGCCATGATGAAGGTGATTATCTAACATCGCCGCTAATAAATTATGCGCAGCACCAATCGCATGGAAGTCTCCAGTAAAATGTAGGTTGATATCCTCCATTGGAACGACTTGAGCACGTCCACCACCAGCTGCGCCCCCTTTTAAACCGAAGACCGGTCCCAAGGACGGTTCACGTAATGCTAAGGCAGCCTTTTTTCCAATATAATTTAAACCATCTGCTAATCCTACCGACGTCGTTGTTTTTCCTTCCCCTGCTGGTGTCGGTGAAATAGCCGTCACTAAAATTAATTTTCCCGGATCTTTAACGGGTAATTTCTTATAGTCTATTTTGGCTTTATATTTTCCATAATGATGGAGTTGTTCATCTGAAATAGCTAACTTTTCTGCAATTTGATCAATGGGTGCCATTTCAACTGAATGCGCAATCTCAATATCTGTTAAATAACTCATCTCGCACCTTCTTTACTTTCTAACAAATCAATAATTAAATCTCATTATACTAATTATTTTATCATTTTTCAAATAGGTTTATTCCACACAAAAAGCACCGTCAATCTAATAAGAATGAAGATGCTGAATTATTTATTGAAATAAATTGAGCCAAATCATAAACATAAAACTCGCAAAAATTAAACTATCAAATCGGTCTAATACACCACCGTGTCCTGGTAAAAATTTACCTGAATCCTTAACATTAAAATGACGCTTTAACGCTGATTCGACTAAATCACCAAATTGTCCGACTAGCGATAAGATAATACTCAATAGCCAAACATGATTGGTATCACCTAAATTAGGTTGGAAAATAAAAACAAAGACAACACCAGCAAGCATCGCACAAAGGACACCCCCAATAGAACCTTCAATCGTTTTGTTGGGACTGACTTCCGGTGCTAATTTATGTTTACCATAGGTTCTACCAATAAAATAAGCGCCAATATCAGTGGCCCAAATCACAATGAATAGATAAGCTAATGTGACTAGGCCCATATCTCGAATTAAAATAATAAAACGAAAGCCAAATCCAACGTATAAAGCCGCAAACATTAATACCGATACTTCTTCAAAGTTGATTTCTTTATAACCATAGACGGTTAAAACCAATAGCGCCATTCCACACAAATAAAATAAAAACTGAGAATTGAAATTAGTAATCCAACTTAAATTATAATGTTCTGGTAAAACGATTAAAGCGACTGCAAGCGAAGAAATCAAACCAATCGCATTAAAATATTGAATCTGTTTCATGCGAGCAATTTCAAATAATCCTAAAATAGCCACTACTAGGATGCCATACGCGAAAGGATGACTTCCTAAATAAACAAAGGGAATAAGTACTGCTATCCCCATTATCGCCCCAATAATTCTTGTTCTCATCGGTCCCTCCTAAACTTTTCCGAAACGACGGTTACGATTACTAAAAGCAACCAACGCTTCTTCAAAATCTTTTTCAGAAAAATCTGGCCACAAGACATCTGTAAAATACAATTCGCTATAAGCAGATTGCCATAATAAGAAGTTACTTAAGCGTTGCTCACCACTGGTTCTAATCACTAAGTCAGGTTTTGCGATGGCTCCATAACGTGCAGTGAATAAATAATCTTCAACTAATGCCTCATCAATTTGATCTATCTCAATTGCTCCCTCTTTAACTTTTTGACTAATCGCCTGGATGGCCTGAATCATCTCTTGTTGTCCACCATAATTAATCGCAAAGTTTAATACTAGTCCAGTACAATGCGCACTTTCAGCAATAGCTTTATTTAAAATGTTTTGGGTATCCTCAGGTAATTTGGTAATATCACCAATACATTCAACACGACAATTATTTTCAATTAATTCTGGTAAAAAAGACGAGAAAAAATCACCCGGTAATTTCATTAAAAAGTTAACTTCATCTTGAGGTCGTCCCCAATTTTCAGTTGAAAAAGCATAAAGTGTGATTAACTTAATTCCCTTACGATTAGCATATTTGGTGATACGCTTAATAGTTTCGACTCCACGTTTATGGCCGGCTACACGCGGCATGAATCTTTTTTTAGCCCAACGTCCATTGCCATCCATAATAATCGCAACATGCTGGGGTATCGTTTGTAATTCTTTAGACATGTTATATAATCCTTTTCCCTTTTTTATTCTAAACTTAAATTTATTATATCAAAAAAGCCTAGAGAATAGAATAGTTCTGTAATTTTGTCTAATAACCACTGTCACCATCATAATAATCTATCTGTTTACAGATAAAAAACGCTAAAACACATTCTTGTTAACGATATTCAAAATAAAAAACCGACACCTACTAGCTAGGGTAAGCTAACTAGTAAGGCCGGTTTGATAACTCATCCAGTTGACTTTCAAAAGTACAATGAGAAGATGTCTAAGTTACACATTGGTATAAATTATTTATTCTATCTCTGCATTATAAACAGCTTGAAAATTCCACTTTTAAAGTCAACTCAGTGAGGATATATTATTTGCCGTCAAACATATCTTTTACTTTGTCAAAAAAGCCTGGGTCATGTCCTTTTACACTCGATCCGCTTTCTTTGGCTAAGTCTTTAAATAATTGTTTTTCTTTATCAGATAACTTAGTTGGTGTTACCACTTTGACGGTTACATGTTGATCGCCATTTCCTGTTCCACGTACACTTGGTGCTCCCTTGCCACGTAGTCGGAAAGTGGTATCCGTTTGAGTACCCGCTGGAACTTTAAGCTTTACATTACCATGAACCGTTGGCACAGTAATTTCGTCACCTAATGCCGCTTGTGCGAAATTAATAGGTAAATTGTAGAAAATTTCAGTACCATTACGTTCAAATTTATCACTTGGTTTCACACGGAAAATAACGTATAGATCGCCATAAGGACCACCGTTTTTACCGGCTTCACCTTGTCCTGATAAACGCATTTGTTGATCATCATCCACACCTGCTGGAATAGTAATTTTAACAGAATGATCTTTATTTTCAATACCTGCACCATGACAAGTATGACATTTTTCTTTAATTTCTTTACCTGTACCTTGACAGACATCACAGACTGTTTGAGTCATCACACGACCAAATGGTGTATTACGTTCTACTTGAATCGCACCTGTTCCATGACATTTCGAACAAGTTACGGGTTCAGTACCTTCCTTGGCTCCGGAACCATGACAAGTATGACATTCTTCGTTACGCTTATACGTAATAGTCGTTTCTTTCCCAAAGATGGCTTCTTCGAAGGTTAAGGTTACACGATATTGTAAATCATTTCCTCGTTGAGGAGCATTTGGACGACGACTGGCACCTCCCATGCCGCCACCAAAGAATGTATCGAAAATATCTTCGAAGCCACCAAAGCCACCGGCACCACCGCCGAAGCCTCCAAAGCCGCCACCAAAGCCACCACCAAAGTTAGGATCATTGGCTGCATGACCATATTGATCATATGCTGCTCGTTTTTGGCTATCGCTTAGAATTTCATACGCTTCTGTTATTTCTTTAAATTTTTCGTCCGCACCCGGTTCTTTATTAATATCCGGATGATATTGTTTTGAGAGTTTACGGTATGCTTTTTTTATTTCTGCATCTGAGGCATCGCGTGAAACACCTAGGACTTCATAATAATCACGTTTAGTTGCCATTTTCAACCTCCTTCGTTGTAGACTTATCTATCATAATCAAAAATTAAGAATTTATCAATATTCATCTGAAAAATACTAAATAGGAGTGAGCTGGAAGCCAAGACTCATCGTTTCTGACTTCCTCGCCCACCCCAGCTATCATACTAAATTATTAGGTTGTTCGAATGTATTTAATAACAAAAGCCTTCATTAAAGTCTAACATTATCTTCAAAACGAATCAGACCTTACAATCTTATTAGCAGTTGATTATTCGTCTACTTCTTCGAAGTCAGCATCTACTACGCCGTCAACATTTTGGTTATCTGAAGTTGCTTCAGCACCTGCTGCTTGTTGTGCTGCTGCCGCTTGTTCATATAATTTAACGGTTAAGTTTTGAACTACTTCATTTAATGCATCACGTTTAGCTTTCATTGCTTCTAAGTCGTTTGCTTCAACGGCTGCTTTCAATTCATCACGTGCTGCTTCTGCTTCTTTAACTTCTTCTTCAGATACTTTGTCTTTTAATTCATCTAAAGTTTTATCAGTAGCGAAGATTAATTGATCCACTTCATTACGTAAGTCAGCTTCTTCACGACGTGCTTTATCTGCTTCTGCGTTGGCTTCAGCATCTTTCACCATACGATCGATTTCTTCATCAGTTAAACCTGAAGATGATTTAATCGTAATCGTTTGTTCTTTTTGAGTACCTAAATCTTTTGCACTTACGTTAACGATACCGTTTTTGTCAATGTCGAAAGTTACTTCGATTTGAGGGATACCACGTGGTGCAGGTGGAATATCCGTTAATTGGAAGCGACCTAATGTTTTGTTGTCAGCTGCCATTTGACGTTCACCTTGTAATACGTGTACATCTACTGCAGGTTGATTATCAGCTGCGGTTGAGAACACTTGTGATTTAGATGTTGGAATTGTAGTGTTACGGTCAATTAATTTAGTGAACACGCCACCCATTGTTTCAATACCTAATGATAATGGTGTTACGTCTAATAAGACGATATCTTTCACATCACCTGAGATAACCCCACCTTGGATAGCAGCACCCATTGCAACCACTTCGTCTGGGTTAACTGATTTGTTAGGCTCTTTACCAGTTTCTTTACGAACAGCTTCAACCACTGCTGGAATACGTGTTGAACCACCTACTAAGATAACTTCGTCAATTTCAGATTGTGATAAACCAGCATCTTTAATTGCTTGACGAACAGGTTGTTTTGTACGTTCTACTAATTCATGGGTTAATTCTTCAAATTTCGCACGAGTTAATGATAATTCCATATGTAATGGACCTTCTGCTCCTGCTGTAATGAATGGTAAGCTAATTTGTGTTGAAGTCACACCAGATAAATCTTTTTTAGCTTTTTCAGCAGCATCTTTCAAACGTTGTAATGCCATTTTATCTTTCGATAAGTCAATACCATTTTCTTTTTTGAATTCTGCTACTAAATAATCCATAATTTTTTGGTCAAAGTCATCTCCACCTAAGTGGTTGTCTCCTGATGTAGATAATACGTCGAATACGCCGTCACCTAATTCAAGAATTGAAACGTCGAAGGTACCGCCACCTAAGTCGAATACTAACACTTTTTCTTCTTTATCAGTTTTATCTAAACCATAAGCTAAAGCTGCTGCTGTCGGCTCGTTAACGATACGTTCTACTTCTAAACCAGCAATACGGCCAGCATCTTTTGTTGCTTGACGTTGAGCATCGTTGAAGTAAGCAGGTACCGTAATAACGGCTTTTTCAACTTTTTCGCCTAAGTAATCTTCAGCAAAACCTTTTAAGTATTGTAAAATCATCGCTGAAATTTCTTGAGGTGTGTAGTCTTTGCCACCCATTGAAACTTTATGGTCTTCACCCATATAACGTTTAATTGAGCTTACAGTGTTAGGATTTGTCACTGCTTGACGTTTTGCAACTTCCCCTACTTGAATTTCATCGTTTTTAAAAGCAACAACTGAAGGTGTGGTACGATTACCTTCTGGGTTTGGAATAATTTTTGCTTCTCCACCTTCTAAGACAGAGACAGCTGAGTTTGTAGTACCTAAGTCAATACCAATAATTTTAGCCATTTTACATTTCTCCTTTATAATTTAATTATTGAGATACAATAACCATTGCTGGTCGTATCACGCGTTCATGCAATAAATATCCTTTTTGTAAAACATTGATTACCACGTCAGAATCTTGACCTTCTTCTGCTTCCATCACGCTGACTGCTTGGTGGAAATTAGGGTCAAATTTTTCTCCCATTGGATCAATGACTTTAATGTTTTCACTTTCCAAAGCATTTTGTAATTGTGAGAGAACCATCTCAACACCTTTTTTCAATGCTTTAGCGTCATCAGAATTAGTCTCGCTTTGTAAAGCGCGTTCTAAGTTATCAACTACTTCTAACATTGAAGTTGCTAATTTTTGCGAACGATATTTTGCTAAATCTTGACGATCCTTAGCATTCGTTCTTTTCATATTCGCAATTTCAGCTTGTAATCTTAGCACTTGGTCTTCTAGAGCATCATTTTTTGCTTCTAATTCAGCAAGTGGATTCTCTTCCACCTTTGTTTCTACTGTTTCATCAACAGTTGAGCTTGCTTCTACTTCTGCTGTTGTTTCTTCAACATCTTTGGTAGTTTGGGATTCAAATTCAACTTCTGAAACATCTTTATCTAATTCTTCATTACGTTTGTTTTCTTCTGCCACTACGATACCTCCTTTTAATTGTTAATAATTCGATAGTTCGATTAATAAATCTTGCATTCCTGTCATAATTTTATGATAAGGCATTGTCGCAGGACCTACCAAACCAAAGGTAATGACATGATTGCCAATTTTACTTTTCGCCGTAACGATACTTACATTTTTAAAGTGATACGGTGGCGTTGTAAAATCAAATGTGACATTCAAACCAACTTTTGCATCAGTTAAAAATTGATACCAGGCTTCGTTTCCATCGATTAAATCAAACAAAGTGCGCCAGCCTTCAGTTGGTAGTTGTGGATCAATGAGATCAAACAAATGATTTTTTCCTGCAACATGATAATACTGACTGTCATGTGCTTCGATTGCCTTTTTGATTAAAGAGGCAAAATTCAATTGTACTGAAACAGCCTGTTGAATTTTTAAGGGAATTGTCAATTTCATACGTTGATACACATCATCTAATGTTAAATCGATCAATTCATCTTGAATAATTTGTTCAATCTTATCGATTGCCTCGTCTTTTAAAGCATATGGTAAATCAAATAATTGACTTTCAACCTGTCCATGGTCACTAATCACTGACGCAATGAGTTGATAATCCGATAATTTGGTTAATTTAAAATCGCGCATCCTACGATGACTCAGATTCGAAATCAAAACGACTACCGGATAACCAGTATAGTGTGCTAACTGATTAGTCGCATGTAAGACAAATTGTTGAACATCATAATAACGTTCACCAAATAGCTTACTTGATTGTTCTGGCTTATTTTCAGACTCTTGCTTTATTTGTTCGATTAATTGATCAATGTAAAATTGGTAGCCTTCATAAGAAGGAATACGACCACTTGAACTATGAGCTTTCATTAGAAACCCTAATTGCTCGAGCGCCATCATATCATTACGAACAGTAGCTGGACTTACTTGTAAGATACTTCTTTGCAATAAAGTCCTCGAACCGATAGGTTCTTCGGTCTCTCCGTACAATTTAACAATCAACTGTAATATCTGTTGTTGTCTAGGCGTTAAATTCATCTATTTTTCTCACCTCACTAATTAGCACTTATATACTTGGAGTGCTAACCTATCTATATCATACACCCTACTATAGCCTTTGTCAACACTTTTTAATAAAAAATTAGCACTCTTTTATAGAGAGTGCTAATCGACAGAAAGTTGCTATTATAAGGTTCTGTATAACAATGATAAAATGTTTAGTTTAAAATAGAAAATAATTGCTAAAAACAAAGCTATTAATTGAGCCATAAAAAAGTTGGTTAGGGTCCCTGTACTAACAGTTACTTAATACATACACTTAGCTATTTACTTTATAACTTTCGTATTCGTCTATTTGCTTCCACGTCATTATGGGTAAGTTTGGATTGAAGGCAATAACGGCTTTTAGGTCGCAATACCAGACTTTCCATTGATTAATCCATCATTAAAACGTGGTAACGACTTGAAATGACTAGCTTTTTCTATATTATCATGCTCTAATAAATTAAGGTTCATTACTAGAAAGGTTGGTCACTGCCGGTGTATCATTCTCAGGTTCAATAAAGAAAGTAAAGCCTTCGCCGACTACTTGATGAATATCGGTGACGGTAACAAATGCCTTAGGGTCAATTTCATGAACGATTTTTTGTAATGCCAGTAATTGACGTTCGCTAATGACAATATATAGCACATGCTTTTCCAGTTGCGTATAAAAACCATAACCATTTAATACTGTAATACCACGATCTAATGTATCGGTAATTTTCTGTGCGATCGCTTGATGCTCATTCGAAACGATTGTAACAGCTTTACGTGGGTTAAATCCTTCCAAAATAAAGGAAAGAACTTGACTTGTAATCAATAAAGTAATGACCGTCATCACACCTTTTTCTAAGCCGATGACAAAGGTTAAGGGGGTAATAATCATAATGTCTAAAATTAACAGACCTCGTGCCACGCTAATCCCTAAATATTTTTTCATCATTAAGGCTAAAATATCTGTCCCCGCAGTCGTTCCATTACCGTGGATGACAATCCCAACAGATAATCCGATTAAAAAACCAGCCACTAATGGTGCAACAATGGTATTTTCAGGAATAAATTCTCCTATATGGATATATTGTAAAAAAATAGATAATGACGCAATCGCTAAAATTGTATAAAAAATAGTCTTTTTATCTAAAAACTTCCAGCCAACAATTAGTAATATCGTGTTAACAACAAAACTGACAATGGCATTATTCCAATTAAAAACATATAGAAAGAATAATGAGAACCCCGTAATACCACCTTCACCTAATTCATTCGGTATAATCACCGAATTAACAGCGATCGAAAAAATGAAATTACCTAATAAAACCAAAAAGATATTCACCAAAATTCTAATATGATCTTTTTTCATAAGCTCCCCCTACTTTGTTATCGTTCCTAATAAATCACGAAATACCGTATCCGCTAAAAATAAGCCACGACTCGTTAAATAAACATGGTCATCCGCAATGGTCAATAAGCCATTTTGTTGTTGTTCTACAAAAAAATCACCAAACAATTCGGTCGCATCTTGATTAAAACGCTCCGTAAATTCACTTAAATAGAAACCACGTGTCGTTCTTAAAGCTAAAAATAAAAATTCTTCCATTTGATCAGACTCTGTTAATGGTAATCGATTCACAACCGGTTTTTGATTCGCTTCAGTAGCTCTTAAATAATGATGAACGGGTCCATTATTATAGTATCGAACATTATCAATAAAACCATGTGCTCCAGCACCAAAACCATAATATGGCGTATAATGCCAATATTTTAAATTATGACGTGACTCGAATCCAGGTCGTGCAAAGTTACTCACTTCATATTGCTCAATACCGTTCTCTTTTAAACGGCGAATGGCTAACTTAAACATATCGGCATCTACATCTTCAGAGGGCAATGGTAGTTTGCCTTCTCTTTGTAATTGTTGAAAAACCGTTTGATTTTCAATGATTAAAGAATAGAGCGAATAATGTGGTAAGTCTAATGATAAGGCTTTGGTTAAACTATCATCAAAATCGGCTAATGTTTGTCCCGGTAGTCTAAATATCAAATCAATACTTAAATTCGTTAGTCCAGCTTCTCTTAACCATTCAATACATTGATAAACATGACGTTCACGATGATTACGACCAATTTTTCGCAATAACAAATCGTTAAAACTCTGTACCCCCATACTCACGCGATTAACACCAAAAGACTTCAATAATTGACATTTTTCTGGAGTTAATTCACCAGGATTAATTTCAAATGTATACTCCGTTTGATCATCATAGGGTAATATTTGTTGGATGTTCTCCAATAATTGCGTCAATTCTTCAATATTTAAGCAACTTGGTGTGCCACCACCTACATAAATCGTATCAAATGGTTTGGTAGACTTTACTTCATCCATATATAATCGCATTTCATTGGCTAAGCCCGTTAAATAACGACCTACTGGTTGTCCATCATAGAAATATTTATTAAAGGCACAATAATGACAAATTTTCTTACAAAATGGAATATGGATATAAACAGCATCCGCTCTATTCATCATCTTTCACCTTTTCATTAACAGATGTCGTTGACTGTTGTGCTAGCTGCTCAAAATACGTTTTTGTATTCATTAAATCTTGGTCTAATTGATGAATGAGACCTTCAATGCCATCAAATTTCATTTCACCACGCAAATAATGATGCCATCTTACTTTTACAAAATGTCCGTAAATGTCTTGCTCAAAATCTAATATATAGACTTCACAGGTTTTTTGGCGATTCGCCTCAAACGTAATATTATAACCAATGGATGCCATGCCTTGATACCATTTTCCATCAACTTCAATCTCGCAGACATAGACCCCAACACCTGGTAATACCTCTTGCGGATTAATTTGCACATTAGCTGTAGGATAGCCAATTGTGCGTCCTCTTTTATCCCCGTGAACGACCTTTCCGCTAGTTTGATATAAATAACCAAGCTCTTCATTGGCGATTTCGATTTGATTGTTTACCAATAATTCCTTAATATTGGTAGTCCCAACTTTTAAATTATTATTTTTTAATTCTGGAACTTCAATGACGTCAAAACGCCCTTTAGCATGTTCCGGCAATGTTTTCATATTGGCAAGCTCTTGTTTACCATAGGTATAATCAAAACCGGCTACCACCGTAACCGCTCCGAGATCGACAATGTAACGATCTACAAACTCTTGAGGACTTTGCGTACCGAATTCTAATGTATAGTCTATTAAATACAATACATCTACCTCTAATGCACGCAATAGCTCAACTTTACGATCTAATAAAGTCAAATAAGTGACATCATCTGGGTTTAATTGACGGTAAATAATTTTTGGATGCTGATTAAAAGTCATTACTGCTAAAGGCATCTGTTTTTCAATCGCAATTTTTTTCGCTGTATTAATAACCGCTTGGTGCCCTCGGTGTACACCGTCAAAGAAACCCAATGCTAAGACAATCGGCCCAGGAAAAATTTGTTCTTGATTATAGGGATGATGTAATTTTATTATATTCATTACGAAACCCTTCTTTCTAGTAATCTTATTCGTTCTCGACGAACATTCTTAATGGTTTTAATAAATTTGGTTTTAAGGGATGGGGTTGGTAAATGGCCCGAGCCAATCCTTGATAAAATATGACGGTTGGTTCCGACACTAATGAATTAAAATAATCATGTGGTAATAATTTCCCATGTTGAACATCATGATATTGTGATTCTGTTAAGATGATGCTTGGAAATTCAGTCAGCGCTGATTCAATCGGGCAAATTGCCTCGTTAATGGTTCCTTGTTCAACTGCTACTTGAACTTGATCAAGCGTTAACGCTTGCTGTTGATTGAAACCACCCGTTGCATTGCGTGTTAGCCGCGACATGTGGCTGGCAAATCCGAGTTTCTCTCCTAAATCAACGGCTAAAGTACGAACATAAGTGCCTTTCCCACAAACAACATGAAAATCCCAAGTTTGGGTTTGTTGACTTTCATTGTAAACAGGCTCACTGGTACGTATAAAGGAATCAATTTGGACTTGTCTTACCGGACGCTCCACTTTTTCCCCAGCTCGTGCATATTCATACAGTTTGCGACCATTGACTTTCACCGCTGAATAATACGGTGGAACCTGGTTGATAAGCCCTTCCATTTCAGCCATTTTTTGATCAATTAAATCAATATTGACAGGAGTTAACACAGGTGTGGTCGACACTTTTTCTCCACTAGCGTCTTCCGTTTCGGTCGAATATCCTAAAGTGATCGAACCTTGATATTCTTTTTGTCCATCCATTAATAATTCAACCAATTTGGTCCCTTCGCCTAAGCAGACTAATAAAACTCCGTCTACATCTGGGTCAAGTGTCCCAGTATGACCAATTTTTTTCATTTTTAATATTTTGCGCAGACGAAAAACGACATCATGACTGGTCATGCCTTTTTCTTTCCAAATGGGTAATAAGCCTCTCATGTTGTGCCTCTCTCCTTTACATACAAAATTAATTATATCAGATATTGCTTTCATTTGTGAGTGATTAACTAATTTTTCATTATATATTTAACAAATACTTATAACGAGTTGTACTAAGCTTTCTCAAACAAGCCAAACTGCAAAACGATAGACGAGTAAAAGCAAATTTATGTTCATTTCACACCTTAAATAAATAAAAAAAGACCCCATCAATCTTTATCATCCTCTTGATGGAGCCTATCGAAATATAACTATTCCTCATCTAACATTTTTAAGCGAGCAGGATACATTCCGACAACTTTACCCAAAGTTTCTAATTCTTGAATAGCGGACCCGTTTGATAAACGGTCGGTTAAAGCAATATCCATCGCCTTAATTTCGTGTGTTTTACCAGTGTCACCTAAGATAACTACTGGAATATTTCCTTTTTGTAAAGCTAAAACTTGAATAAAACGATGTGGATTCGTTTTTAATTCTTTTAATAATAAATGTCCCCGACTTGAGCGGTTATTCACTTGAGAGATAACCTCTACGTCAAAGCGTTTAATATTTGCTCTTTGAGTTAATGCTAATAATTGTGGACGTTCCACTGCTTTATCAATTAATAATGAAGCAACTACTTGATCGTCATCTTTCAAGTTAATCGCCACTACACCTTGCGCTTTGGTTCCGCTAATCGCCACTTCTGATAATTCATAACGGACACCATAACTCTTCTCAGTAATCACAACCACTTGATAATCATGATTCACTTTTGCTAGGTGGACTGACACCAATTCATCTTCTTTATCTTGTAATTTCATTGCCATCATCGTCTTAGTTTTATAGCTACGATAAGTTGTAAATTGTGATAAAGTTGTTTGCTTAATTTTACCATTACGACTAGTCAATACCAATGTTGGATTAGCTTCAGGTTTTAATTTATCTGGTTCCATTACCGATTTAAAAGCGGCAATTAACTGCTCTCCATCTTCTAAATGATAATTGGTTGAAATATGCATTCCCATATCTTTCCAACGAATATCTGGTAATTCATGAACTGGTAAATGAATATAGTTTCCTTTATTCGTAATTAACACAATCGCATCATGCGTACTCATCTCTTTTACAAAGATTGGATAATCCAAATCACGACTTCCTAAGTCAGTCGTGTCGGAAGCGCTAAATGAGCGGACACTGGTGCGTTTGATATAGCCTTCATTCGTTACCGATACATAAACCTGTTCTTCGGGAATCATAATACTCGTTTCGACAATAATTTCTTCAACTTTATCTTGAACAATGGTTCTTCTTGGTGATGCAAAACGTTTTTTAATGTCTTTTAATTCATTGGCCAATACTTTTTTCAAGATATCTTCATTATTTAAAATATTTTGATACATCATGATTCGCTCATTTAATTCAAGCTTTTCATTTTGTAATGCCTCGATATCCGTATTGGTTAAACGATATAATTGTAAGTTAACGATTGATTCAGATTGAACTTCTGAAAAATCAAATTCACGCTCTAAGTTGCGCTTAGCATCTGCTTTGTTATCCGAGTTACGAATGACTGCAATCACTTCGTCTAAAATAGACACAACCCGAATCAAACCTTCTACAATATGTAGCCGTTTTTTATCGGTTGCTAACATATGCTTGGTACGCTTCGTAATCACCTCTTTTTGATGATCAATATAAGCTTCCAACATTTGCATTAAGCCTACCACTTCCGGACGGCGATTATGGATAGCGACCATATTAAAGTGATAATTAACTTGTAATTCAGTATTTTTTAATAAATATTGTAAGATGCCTTCAGCATTCACTTCACGTTTTAATTCAATGACCACGCGCACACCATTTCGGTCACTTTCATCACGAACTTCCGATATCCCTTCAATTTTCTTCTGAATACGAATATCATCCAAACGTTGAATTAATTTGGCTTTATTAACATCAAATGGTAATTCCGTCACCACAATTTGTTGCTTATTACCTTTTAAGTCTTCTATTTCAGTTAAAGAACGTACGACAATTTTTCCTTGACCCGTTTCATACGCTTTACGAATTTGGTCTGCCCCTTGAATAATCGCACCAGTCGGAAAATCAGGTGCAGGAATTAATTTTATAATATCGTCTAAACGATAGCGCTTATGGGTTAGCATATAGATAACCGCATCAATTACTTCTCCTAAATTATGAGGTGGTATTTCAGTTGCATAACCAGCAGAAATACCGGTGGCACCATTGACTAATAAATTGGGAAAACGAGCAGGTAAAACAGTTGGCTCTTCTAATGTATCGTCAAAGTTTAGCAGATACTCAACCGTCTCATGTTGAATATCACGTAATAACTCATCAGCAATGGGTGATAAACGCGCTTCTGTATAACGCATAGCCGCTGCTGGGTCGCCATCCATACTCCCGTTATTACCATGCATATCAATTAAGGTTTCGCGTAATTTCCAATCTTGACTCATGCGGACCATCGCTTCATAAACAGAAGAATCCCCATGAGGATGATAATTACCAATTACATTCCCTACTGTTTTAGCAGACTTACGATATGGATTACTTGCGGTATTGCGGTCCATGTACATTGCATATAAAATACGGCGTTGTACCGGTTTTAATCCATCACGAATATCAGGTAAAGCACGGTCTTGGATGATGTATTTAGAATAACGTCCAAAACGATCTCCAATGACACTGGCAAAATTTAATTCTTGAATATTTTCTTTTACCATGTTTTACCTCCTAAAATAATTCTAACTGGCCATTTTCATCATCTTCATTATCCAATGGCTTAGTGTTCTCTTTTTTTACTGTCTTTGCTTTTGATTTTGATTGAGCCGATTTTTTATTTGTTGTTTTGGCTGGTGGACGGTTGGCCGTTGATTGCGCTTTGCTTTTATTATTTGTAGTATTTTTGGTGCCTTTTGAATTCTGTTCGGTCACGTCTACTACATAATGGTCAGAACTACCATTATCAAGTTCTTCTAAATCCAGAGCTTCTTCCAATGTGTCTATTTCATCATCTTTCAATCCATGTGCTTCTTTAATTAACTCTTCTGTTGCTTGGTCAGTAGACTGACTAGTCCCTTGATTTTCTTTTAATAAAGTATCTTCTTCATCCATCGTGAATTGAACATTACTTTCAATCCATTTACGACGCGGTTCAACTTTCGCACCCATTAAGGTCGTCACACGGCGTTCAACCTGCGCCGCATCATCAATCGTCACACGTATTAAAATTCGAGAATCTGGGTTCATCGTTGTTTCCCATAATTGATCCGCATTCATTTCCCCTAAACCTTTATAACGTTGTATAATATAGCCTCGCCCAATCTTCTTAATCGCTGATTGTAACTCCTCATCGGTCCAAGCATATTCTACTTGTTGTTTCTTACCAGAACCTTTTGAAACTTTATATAATGGTGGCATTGCCAAATAAACTTTTCCAACTTCAAGTAGTGGTTTCATATAACGATAAAAGAAAGTCAAGAGTAAGACCTGAATATGAGCCCCATCGGTATCCGCATCGGTCATAATAATAATTTTGTCATAATTACAGGAATTAATATCAAAATCAGTTCCTACTCCTGCCCCGATAGTATAAATCATCGTATTGATTTCTTCGTTTTTCATAATGTCTTGCATTGACGCTTTTTCAGTATTAATTACTTTACCACGTAATGGCAAAATAGCTTGATAACGACGGTCACGACCTAATTTTGCGGACCCACCCGCTGAATCACCCTCGACTAGGTATAATTCATTTTTACTCGCATCTTTTGACTGGGCTTTGGTTAGCTTACCAGAAATCAATTTTTCTTGTGCCGATTTCTTCGTCCCACTACGAGCGGCTTCTCTAGCTTTACGCGCTAATTCGCGAGTTTCACGAGCACGAATCGCCTTGCGTAAGATCATTTGGCTAAAATTCCCATTTTCATTTAAGAAACTTGAAAGACGTTCATACATTAAATTCTCTACTAAAGGACGAGCTTTGGGTGTACCCAATTTTTCTTTAGTTTGCCCTTCGAATTGTAAGTATTGTTCTGGAATACGAACGGACACCACCGCGGTCAAACCTTCACGAACATCACTACCTTCTAAGTTTTTATCTTTTTCCTTAATTAGACCTACTTTACGACCGTAATCATTAAATGCTTTGGTAATCCCGGTTTTCATACCGACTTCATGCGTTCCTCCAGAAGCAGTCCGAACATTATTAGCAAATGATAAAATTGTTTCGGAGTATCCATCATTGTATTGCATTGAAAAATCAACTTCAAATTCTTCCACTGCCGCTGAAAAACTGAACGCATCTCCCAATACATCTTTTTCTTCATTTAAATATTGAATAAAATCTTCTAATCCTTTTTCATAATGAAAAATTTCTTGGTAGTCATGGCGTTCATCTACTAGTTCAATCGTTAACCCCTTTAATAAAAAGGCAGATTCTCTTAATCGTTCAGCAATCACTTCGGAATTAATATGAGCACTACCAAAAATACTTTTATCTGGCATAAAATGCACGGTAGTACCATGAGCCGTTTTACTTGAAGCTTTTGATTTAACTAATTTTGAAGCAGGTTTCCCTCCATTTTCAAATCGCATTCGATAAAGATTGCCATCACGTTCAACGGTCACTTCTAACCAGGAAGATAATGCATTAACCACACTTGCACCAACACCATGAAGTCCTCCGGAAGATTTATAGCCCCCTTGACCAAACTTACCACCCGCATGGAGGACAGTTAAGATAACTTGAATGGTCGGTACCCCACTTGCGTGCTGACCAACTGGCATCCCGCGGCCATTATCTTGTACTCGAACACTACCATCTGCTTTAATTTCTACTTTAATATAATCAGCAAAACCAGATAAAGCTTCGTCGACTGAATTATCGACAATCTCATAAATTAAATGATGTAATCCTCTTTGGTCTGTCGAACCGATATACATCCCTGGTCTTTTTCTTACTGCGTCCAAACCTTCCAATATTTGAATCGCGTCATCATTATATTGAATTGGTGTCGTCTTAGTTTCTGACATTTAATCACCTCTAAAATTTTCTTATATTCAACTCTTCTATAATAGCAAATAACTTTACTGCTTTTCAAATATTACTTGAAATTTGTAATTTAAGCAAATACAACTTACATGGAAGTGGGCTAGAAGGAGAAAATGAAATAATTTCCGCTTCGTCTATTCACCCCCGCACAGTTGGGAGTAGACCAGAAGTAGAAAATGAATGATTTTCGCTTCGTCTGCCCGCCCCAGCACAGTTTGAGGCCATTCAACCACTGCGCTGTAAAATAAGTAAAATAAATACATAAATAAATGGAACCAAACAAATTTATAAAGTTTATTACACAACCACATATATGGCTGTTTAAATAATCATAAATGCATTATAAACTTACAGCTGTCTTAATTATGGTACGTTAAGCATTGTTGTTTCACTTTATTTAATGTAAAATAATAGCGTATATCCAAAGATGGAGGTTTATTATGCAATTTATATTTTTATTTATTTGTTATTTATTAGGATCAATTCCAACTGGTGTTTGGTACTCAAAAATTAAACACCAGATTGATGTGCGTGAATTGGGTAGTGGTAATAGCGGCGCCACCAATATTGGACGTAATTTTGGATTTAAAGCTGCTATTTTTGTGTCAGTCATTGATGTTCTAAAAGGACTGGTGGCGATGATACTTGCACATTACTTTTATCCTAATACCGATTGGGTCATAATGGGAGCTGGTATAGCCGCTATTTTAGGTCATGCTTATCCTATTTTTGCCAATTTTCGTGGTGGAAAAGTGGTCGCCACTTCTTTTGCAGTATTAGCTGGTTATAATTTTTTCATTGGTTTAAGCTTTGTATTATTGTTATTTTTATTAATCTATTTAACGAGCACTATTAGTTTAGCCGCCTTAACGAGTTTTTCATTAGCAGCCTTATATGTTTTATTTACCCAACCGTTAATATTTGGTCTTGGCTTTATCGCAATCGCCGCCTTTATGATTTATCGCCATCGTACTAATGTGGTCCGTCTGATGAAAGGTGAAGAAAGTCGCATCAATTTCGGTCTTAGAAAACCAACAAATAATAACTAATATCAACTATTATCGTGGTTATTAAACAACCTTAAGTAACCCATCTAACCCAATAACTAGCCATCCGTTTTTTACGGGTGGCTTGCTTGTTTTCTAGGAAGTACTTGGGTACTAATGTCCTGTTATGTTGTCTATCAAGCTTCTGTTTATGCTCAAGAGTAAAATCATACAATAACGCCTACTTGTATTTTTCTAGGAAATTCATCTATTCTCAAGTGTGATTTCAGGGAGTGGGCAAGAAGTAGAAAATTAAAAAATTTTCGCTTCGTCTGCCCACCCCCGCACAG